>NZ_JBSFBL010000044.1:11190-32007 GCF_053592935.1 Kribbella sp. NPDC002412 | reverse complement strand
CGACGACGTGGGCAACGAGGGCCGGCGCGAGCCGGACCGTGGGCTCGGCGAGCCTGCGTACGACGTGGGCAACGAGGGCCGGCGCGAGCCGGACCGTGGGCTCGGCGAGCCTGCGCACGACGTGGGCGACGAGGGCCGGCGCGGGCCGGACGGTGGGTTTGGCGACGGGGGCGCCGGCGGTGGTCAGCGCGCACCTCGGGAAGGGTGGGGCACCGACCCCGAGGACGCCGGCGGCTCTCGGCCGGGGCGGTGGCGGGGGTTGGCGGCGGGGCTTGGGGGGTTTGTGGTTGTTGAGGTGGTGGGGGCGGTTGTGCTGGCGGTGGTGGTGGGGTGGGGCTGGCAGAACGCGGTGGATGCGTTTGTGGTGACGAACGGGTTGATGGGGCTGACGTTCGGGCTGTGTGGGGCGGTGATTGCGTGGCACCGGCCGGCGAACCCGATCGGGTGGTTGTTCATCGCCGACGGCATCGGGCACGCGACCACCGCGGTGACCACGCCGCTCGGTCAGCTGCTCACCGACGCCGACGCGCCGATAGTTGCCCAGCGTCTCCTCGTCACCCTGTCGATGTGGGCGTGGCCGTGGTCGATCGCCCTGTTCCTGCCGCTCGCCCTCCTGCTGTTCCCGACCGGTCACTTGCTCTCCTCCCGCTGGCGATGGGCAGCGATCGGCATCATCGCCACGTCACCGCTGTTCGTCCTCGAGATGACCGGCGCGGGCGACGCCCCCGGTCAGGGCCTCCCGCGCGGCTACCTCACGATTTCCGCGTACGACGACCTCGGCCCACTCTGGACGCTCACCGAGCTCCGCAACATCGTCGCGTTCCTCCTGGCCATCACCTGCCTGGCCATCCGGTACCGCAGAGCCGACGAAACGGGCCGGAGGCAACTCCTCTGGTTGCTGCTGGCATCCGTCGTCGCGATCCTGTTCATCACCCCGTGGTCGTTCCTCGCCGGCACGCCAATCCTTGTTCTACTGGCGATCCCACTGATCCCGGTCGCCGTCGCGGTCGCGATCGTCCGCTACCAGCTCCTCGACATCCGGCTGGTCGTATCGCGCGCACTGACCTGGGGCCTGCTGTCACTGGTTGCCATCGGCGCCTACGCGGCCCTCGCCGCGATCCTCGGTTCGCTGGTCTCGTCCCGCGTCGGCCGCTCCGCCGCGATCACCGTCTTGGTGGCGCTGATCATCGCCCCGATCCTGCCCCGCCTGCAGCAACTCGTCGACCGAGCCCTGTACGGCGACCGCGGCGACCCCGCCCGCGTCGCCTCCCAGGTCGGCGAACAACTCTCAGCCGGCCTCCCCGGGGTCGTCGCCTCCATCCGCTCCGCGCTCCGCTTCCCGTACGTCGGTCTGATTGTCGACAATAGGATCGTCGCCGAAGCCGGCACCCCGCCGCCGTCCGTCGTACCCCTGGAGCTCGAGTACGGCGGAACCGCGGTCGGAGCGCTGCACGTCGGGCTCCGGTCCGGTGAGTCGGAGCTCGCCTCGGCGGATCGCAGTGTGCTCGGGCTGGTCGCCGTACCGCTCGCAGTCGCCGTGCACGCAACGCGCCTCTCGGCCGAACTGCAGACGTCGCGCGAGAAGTTGGTCTCGGCCCGCGAAGAGGAGCGCCGCCGGCTCAGACGCGACCTCCACGACGGCCTCGGCCCGACGCTCACCGGCGTCGCGTTCACCGCCGACGCCGCGGCCAACCTGGTCTCCACCGACGCCGCCAAGGCCCGCGACCTGCTCGCGACCCTGCGGACCGACACGCGTACGGCGATTTCCGACGTACGACGGCTCGTCGACGACCTGCGTCCACCGGCGCTGGACGAGCTCGGACTGGTCGGCGCACTAAAGCAACGCGCGGATCAACTGTCGTTCCGCGCCGACGGGGCCTCCGTCCGAGTGGAGGTGTCGGCGGAGGGACTGCCACCTCTTCCGGCGGCCTTGGAGGTCGCGGCGTACCGGATCGCGACCGAGGCGCTGACGAACATCGTCAGGCACTCGCGCGCGACGTCCGCGGTACTAGCGTTGCGCTGTGGTGACGACCTGGAGATCGAGGTGACCGACGACGGGCCGCCGAACGGCGAGTGGCGGCCGGGCGTCGGCCTGCACGCGATGCGCGAACGCGCCGCTGAACTCGGCGGCAACTTCGAGGCCGGCCCGTCCCCGACCGGCGGCGTCGTCCGAGCAACCTTCCCCTTGGAGCCCAGATGACCAGCGAGGGAGCCGAGACAATTCGCGTGGTGCTGGCCGATGATCACCCTGTCGTCCGGGCCGGACTGTCGGCTCTGCTCACCTCGCTCCCCGGCATCGAGGTCGTCGGCGTGGCCGCGACCGGCCGCGAGGCGGTCCGCGAGGTGATCACGACCCGCCCGGACGTCGCCGTACTCGATCTCCAAATGCCCGACCTCGACGGCTTCGCCGCCACCCGCGAATTGGCGCGATCGGCGCCGGACGTCGCCGTACTCGTGCTGACCATGTTCGAGGACGACGACTCGGTCTTCGCCGCGATGCGCGCCGGCGCCCGCGGCTACCTGGTCAAGGGCGCCGAGCAGGAAGAGATCGCCCGCGCCATCCGGGCGGTCGCGGCCGGCGAGGCGATCTTCGGTCCCGGCGTCGCCCGCCGCGTGCTGAGCTTCTTCTCCGCCCCGCCACCCGCCGCCGACCCGTTCCCCGAGCTCACCACCCGCGAACGCCAGATCCTCGACCTGCTCGCCGCCGGACTCTCGAACTCCGCCATCGCCCACCGCCTCGAGCTCGCCGCCAAGACGGTCGCGAACAACGTCTCCACCATCTTCACCAAACTCGGCATCGCCGACCGCGCCACCGCGATCATCCAAGCCCGCAACGCCGGCCTGGGCACCGAGAGCTAGTCGATCGCGCGCAAGTACCGGTTGCCGATCGTGCGTAGGTGCTGGACGAGTTCGGGTGGGGCGTCGACGTGGAAGTCGAGGCCGAGCATGCCGATGTAGACGGCAACGATCTCGAGGGATTCGGCGCCGGTGACGAGGACGCTGGTGTCGTCGTCGACGGACTCGACCACGCCGACGGCAGCGTGGATCCGGGACAACACCTCCTGCGCGGGCGCGAGCACCGTGATCCGGGCGTGCACCTTCCACCCGGTCGTGGCGACGTCCCGCAGTACGAAGTCGGTGTAGTCGTCGCCCGGCATCGGGCGCGGCTGGTATCGCCGGCCTGTTGCCATGCGCAACGACATCCAGTCGACCCGGTACGTCCGCCACGCGTCGGCCTCGTCCCGCGCGACCAGGTACCAGTACCGCTGCCAGCTCACCAACCGGTACGGCGCGACCAGGATCGGCAACCCCGAGGACGCCGTACCGGAGCCCGGACCGCGGATGGGGCCGTCGGTGGGGATCTCGTAGTCGAACCGGAGGTAGTGCTCGTCGCGGATGCAGGCCGCGATCGCGGTCAGCAGGGCCGGGTCGATCTCGGGGTCCTTCACGTTGGAGCCGGTGTTGTCCGGGCCCTTCTCCATCGTGCTGTGGATCGCGTTCACCTGGCGCCGGAGCCGATGCGGCAGCACCTGCTCCAGCTTCGTCAGCGCCCGCGCGCTGCTCTCCCCCATCCCGGCCACGCCGGCACCGGTCCGCAGCCCGACGGCGACCGCCACCGCTTCCTCGTCGTCCAGCAGCAGCGGCGGCAGCTTGGCGCCGACGCCCAACTGGTAGTGCCCGGCCGGGCCGCGCGTCGCGTCGACCGGGTAGCCGAGCTCGCGCAGCCGGTCGATGTCGTTGCGGATAGTGCGCGTCGTCACCTCGAGCCGCTCGGCCAGCTCGGCGCCGGTCCAGGCCGGGCGGGTCTGCAGCAAGGCGAGCAGGCTCAGCAACCGCGACGAAGTCTCGAGCAAAATCAATCTCCCAAATAGGAATCAAATGTTCCTATAAGGATTCTACGGTAAAGCCATGAACACCAACGAGAGCATCCGGCCCTTCACCGTCGACATCGCCCAGGCCGACCTGGACGATCTGCACGCCCGCCTGGCGCGGACGCGGCTGCCCGAACCGGCTCCCGGTGACAACTGGGACTACGGCACCCCGAACCACTACCTCCGCGAGATGGTCGACCACTGGCAGCACGGGTTCGACTGGCGGGCGCAGGAAGCCCGGATGAACGAGTTCCCGCACTACCTGACCGACGTCGACGGCCAGACCGTGCACTTCATCCACGTCCCGTCGAAGGTCGAGAACGCGACGCCGCTGCTGCTGGTGCACAGCTACCCGGGCTCGTTCGTCGACTTCCTCAACATGATCGCGCCGCTGACCGACCCGGTCGCGTACGGCGGCTCGCCCGAGGACGCGTTCTCCGTCGTCGTCCCGTCCATCCCGGGCTTCGGCTTCAGCACCCCGCTGGTGGAGCGCGGCTGGACGATGGCCCGGGTGGCCCGCACCTTCGACACCCTGATGCGCCGGCTCGGCTACTCGTCGTACGGCGTCCACGGCTCCGACGCCGGCGCGATGGTCTCGCGTGAGCTCGGCCTGCTGAACCCGGACGGCTTCCTCGGACTGCACGTCCTGCAGCTGTTCTCCTTCCCGTCGGGCGACCCGGCCGAGTTCGAGAAGTTCACGCCGGCGGACTACGCGGCGCTGGAGCACCTGCAGTGGTTCCAGTCGGTCGGCGGGTACAACCAGATCAACGGCACCCGGCCGCAGACCGTCGCCGTCGGCATCTCCGACTCACCGGTCGGGCAGCTGGCCTGGAACGAGCTCTTCAACAGCTTCGGCAACGGAACCAGCCTGGTCACCCGCGACCAGATCCTGACCGAGGTCTCGCTGTACTGGTTCACCAACACCTCGGCCGCGGCCGGTCGCTACCACTACGAGGAGGCCCACTCCGGCGCCGAACCGGCCCAGAACCACGCCCCGACCGGCGTCGCCGTCTTCGCCGACGACTTCAAGACGATCCGGCCGCTGGCCGAGCGCGACAACACCAACATCGTGCACTGGTCGAACTTCGAGAAGGGCGGCCACTACGCGTCCCTCGAGCGGCCGGACGAGCTGACCGCCGACCTCCGCACCTTCTTCCGCAACCTGTAGACGCCCATCCCCGTGCGGCCCCGCACCCTGCTCAGGGTGCTCGGGCCGCACCGGCATGTTGTCGACAATCTTCTCGTAGACAGTCAGCTTCCGCGGTACGTCGAGTACGCGAACGGACTCAGCAGCAGCGGAATGTGGAGCCGGGCGTTCGGGTCGACGACAGTGAACGCGACGACCACCTGCGGGAAGAAGCAGGTCCGCCCCGCTTTCCCGAAGTAGGCCGCGGTCTCGAAGACCAGCCGGTGCTCCCCGGCCCGCCCGAGCGCCGGCCCCAGCTCACCGACCCGGCCGTCCACATCGGTACATCCGGAGCCGAGCACCTTGGACGATTCGGCCTCCTCCAGCACGACCGTCATTCCTTCCGCGGGCCGCCCGGTCACCAGGTCGAGTACGTGCGTACTGATCATTGGTCGACCACCTTTCTCGGGTCGCCGTACGCCGTACCTCCTCCGGTGCCCGTTCGGACCACGGACCATGCCTGCGCGCGAGAGCCCGGGATGCTCGCGCACCCCGGGCTCCGGTGGGCTCCACCCAACTGGAGGGACGTGTGGGGGAGCCGTCCTCCGTCTGCCCGATCGCCGGCACGGGGTACACGGCGCGGGGGGTGGCGCGGTACCGCCGTCGATCTCAGATGACCGGGCACCGGCTCGTCGGGAACGGAGTCGTGCCCAGGCTGGTGTCAGCACGCCCGGGCGTCCTGCAGTGCCCCCTTGGTGAGCCGACCCCAGTCAGCCACATCGCCTAATGGTGCCTCGACGTTACGCCTGCGGCATCAACCGCACAATGCCCAGCCGCGCGCTCGCGTACCCCGGGCTTCTTTGGGCTCGAAGGTGCTCGGCGTGCCGTCCGGCGGCGTCGCGGCCCACCCGGTGCACGAGATCCGCGCCGCCGTACTACCGGCGACCTGCGAGCTGAACGACACCCGTGATCGTCGACAACCGCGTGTTGCCGAAGGCGACGGTCTCGCCCACGTACGGCGAGTCGGTGCAGCTTGCCTTGTTGTTCACGACAACGGTCTTGATCAGCGGACCGTCCGTCGCGTAGTTGGCGGGCAGCGTCTCGGTGACGCTGTAACTCCCGAACAGCAGGCCGTCGAAGCACACCTTGCCGTTGGCGTCGGTCACCTGGCTGACGCCGTTGACGGTGAAGGTGACACCCGCGTGCGGATGCTTGCCGGGACCGGACGCCGCGTGCTTCCTGGTCTTGGTCACCTCGATGGCGCCGCGTTGCCGCGGGTCGACGAACATTCGCATCCGTCGTCCACGTACCGACGACCACGTCTTCGGCGCCAGGTGAGCCAGCCAGCGGCGCCGCGTCCCTGCGCAGCTGGAAGGTGGCGCCAGCCAGCACTTGGGCGGTGTCGCGTCGTCGTGCTTGACCGTCCGCGTCGCCGGCCGGAATCGACCCGGTCGCGTCGCCCTGCGCGCTCAGGCTCTGCTTGTCGCTCCAGCAGGGCAGCGAGTTCGATGCCTCGCACAACGAGGTCGCGCCGGTGGTCAGCCACCGGGACAGAACAGCACCGGGTTCGTCTTGCCTTGCGACAGGTCGTACTGGATCAGCACGTCACCGGCTGGGTGCGGGCCAGGGCACGCCGTTCGAGGTCAGCGTCGAGGACTGGTTGAACTCGAAGTCCATGTTGGTGGTACCGGACGGCTCCCGGGCAGGCTGACCTCGGGATGCGCGGCCAGCGCCGGCGACCCAACCAGGGTGCTGCCCACCAGGAGCAGAACTGCCGCGGCGATCACCGGTCGCGGCCCGAACGGCCACTTCAGGTGGCGTGTCGATCAGGCTACGACGGGCACCGGCGAGGCCATGAGTGTCGTGGCGATCACCGGAGCGAGTGCTGGAATCGGGCGGGCGTGTGCGCGGCTGTTCGCCGAACGCGGGTACGACGTGGGCCTCATCGCCCGTGGTTCGGACGGTCTCGCGGGGGCTGTTGCCGACGTCGAACAGGCCGGGTCGCGGGCGGTCGCCGTACCGGTTGACGTGAGTGACGCCGAGGCCCTGGAGAAGGCCGCGCTGTCGATCGTCGAGGAGCTCGGGCCGATCGATGTCTGGATCAACAATGCGATGGCGACCGTGTACGGGCCGTTCCTGGAGATCTCGGCCGACGAGTACAGGCGGGTGACCGAGGTGACCTACCTCGGTTTCGTCAACGGGACGCGGGCCGCGTTGCACCGGATGATGCCGCGCGATCGTGGGGTGATCGTGCAGATCGGGTCGGCGCTGGCGTACCGCGGGATCCCGCTGCAGTCGGCGTACTGCGGGGCGAAGCATGCGATCCAGGGGTTCACCGACTCGGTGCGATGCGAGCTGCTGCACGATCGGAGCGCCGTACGGCTGGTGGAGGTGCACATGCCGGCCATGAACACACCGCAGTTCCGGATCCAGCGGTCGAAGCTGCGCCGCCGTACCCAGCCGGTGCCGCCGATCTACCAACCCGAGCTCGCGGCCGAGGCGATCTGGCACGCTGCGCATCACCGGCGGCGACAGGTCTGGGTCGGCTTTCCGACCGTCTACACAATCCTCGGCGAGCGGTTTGCAGGCCCGTTGCTGGACGCGTTCCTGGGCCGCACCGGCTACGCGAGCCAGCAGCTCGACGAACCGCGTCCGACCGACGACCCGGACAACCTCTACGACCCGGTCCCCGGCGACCACGGAGCCCACGGCCCCTTCGACGCGTCGTCGTACAGCCGACAGCTCCGGCTGAACCTGTCCGGCCCGGTCGCGCGAGTCGCCGAAGCGATCGACGTCGGTGCTGCCGCCGTCGGCCGAGCCCTCGCGCGCCTGACCTAAGACCCGTTCAGAAACGCTTCCAGCACACCCTCGTCGAACGTCGGCTTGTCCACCTCGATCGACTCCGCCCCCACGGTCAGCCGGACCGACCCCGGCCCGTGCCGCCGGCAGATCCAGCTCTTCAGTACGTCGATCAAGGCCGGCACGTCCGCCCCACTCAACGCAACCGCCATCTCCGGCGCGTCCCCGATCCCCGCCTGCGTCATGAACTCCTGCTCAGCCAGCTCCTTCCGCAACTGCTGAACAACCTTCACTCCCTTCCCGTCATCCCCCACCACCCGAACCTCAACCCACCGCCCTTCACCCATCCCCCCAGGCTACTCAGAACCCCTGTGGATAACCCCAACGCAACACGACCTCTCCTTCCTAAGCTGTCCGCATGACTCCTGAAACGCCCCACCTTCTTCCGGACGGCGAACGCGTCTGGGTGCACCCCACCTCGGAGGCGTCCGAACAGCTGCCGAGCCTCCTCAACCTCTTCCGTTCCGGCCGGCCGGAACCTCTCATCTTCGGCGACGCCGGCCAGCCCGAGGCCGTAGTCGTGCCGTGGGATGTCTGGCGCCGCCTCGACGCCCTCGCAGCCGACGAGAACGGCTTCGATCACGCCTACGAGAAGGCTCGCCAGAACCTCGCAGACCCACGTCCCTCGGTCCCACTCGAGGAGGCCGCAGCAGAGATCGGCTGGGACCTCGACGAAGACGAGAACCCGTCCGATCCGCCGAAATCGCGATGACCCAGTACCGCCTCCTGCTCAAGCCGGAGGTGATGGAGCAACTCGCAGCGCTCAGCCACGCAGCCAAGACTCAACAGTCCGGCGGTCTGCGCCAGCGCGAGTTCCAGGCCCTGAAGCAGGGGCTCCGCGCCTTGGCCGATGGCCGAGAAGCAGACTTCGGCGGCAAGCGGCTGGGCCGACGCCGACACGACCTCAGCGACTGCGCGGAGATCAAGCTCGACGTCGTCCCCGAGAGACGCCACAACATCGAGCTCGGCCCATCCCACCGGCTGATCTACCGCGAATTCGAGTCCGACGACGGCGGCCCGCCGTACCGCGAGGTCGTCGCATTCGCACATCGCAAGGACGACCGCCCTTTTGACGAGGCTGCCCGCCGCCTAGACCGCGAGGCAGGCGTGCGATCCCGGACGACGCACGCCGCCGCCCAGCCAGGCGGCATCGCACCCATCCGCCAACCTCTCCCACCCGACCTACGCCGAGCCCTCACCGCAGCCTTCAGCGGCAGGCCCAAACCGGAAACCGCCCGACCAGAACCGCCCACGAGCCGCCCAGGCTCCAGTCCAAATCGCGGCGCGCTGCCCAACCGAGAATTCTGACCAGATCCGCAGCGCCCGCCTGATATGGGTCACCCTGACACAGGGCCCAGGCTGCGCAGAACCCTGTGGATAACTCCGGCGAGACACCAGCCGTCTTTCCTAAGCTGTTGTCATGTCCCCCGAAACCGAACACCTCCTGCCGAACGGCGACCGCGTCTGCGTCCTCACCACGGCAGAAGCCTCGAAACACCTGCCCAACCTCTTGGAGCTGTTCCGCTCCGGCGAGACCGAACCCCTGATCTTCGGCGACGCCGGCCAACCCGAGGCCGTCGTCATCCCGTTCGAGGTCTGGCGCGCCCTCGTCGAAACCGCCACTGATGAGGAAGGCTTCGACTCCAGCTACTCCGTCGTGCGCCACCGCCTCGCCAATCCCCAGCCTTCGATCCCGATCGAGGAGGTGGCCGCCGAGTTCGACCTGGATCTCAGCAAACCCATCGACGACTCCGACCTGCCCCAGCCGCAGTGACGCAGTACCGCCTCCTCGTCCGCCCGGAGATCCAGCAACAACTGGCCATCCTCAAGCGTGCTGCAGCAACTCAACAGGCCGGCGACTACGCCGCCGCGAGCTCGAGGCACTCGAGCTCGGCCTGCGCGCACTCGCCCACGGCCAAGAAGAACTCCTCCTAGGCAAGCGACTCGGCTACGGCACTTACGACCTCAGCGACTGCGCGGAGATCACGCTTTCGGTGATTCCGGAGACCCGGGGCAGCCTGGAACTCGGCCTTTCGCACCGCCTGCTTTACCGGGAGTTCGAGGCCACCGACGGCGGGTTGCCGTACCGGGAGGTCGTAGCCTTCGAGCCGCGGAAGAACGACCGGCCTTTCGAGGTGGCCGCGGCCCGCCTCGGCCGCCGGCGAGGCATCAGGATTCAGAGACTCGAGGCGGTGGTCGCGAGGATTCAGAGACTCGAGGCGGTGGTCGCGACCCGCGCCTCGGCACCGATCCGCCAACCCCTCCCATCCGACCTCCGCCAAGCCCTTGCCACTGCCATCGCCGGCGTACCGCCGTCCGGACCCGCCGCGCTCAGACCACCCACCGCCCAGCGACACACCGGCCCGCGCCGCGGCGCACCACCCAACCGAGAACTCTGACCGCCGCACAAACTCCCCGGCTGATTGAACCGGCGAGCCCTCCGCGCCGTTGATCGGAGTGTGACGACAGTCACACCATCGACGTACGCCTCGGTGAGGGAGGAGCACATGGTGGCAAGAAGAGCACATCTGCTGGCCGCAGCCATCGCGATCGGGGTGGCGGCGACCGCATCAGGCAGTGTCGCAACCGCAGGCCGTGACGACTCGGGCAACACAGTCCGCGAACAGCTGTCCGGCTACGAGGAAGACCCGGCCCCGATCTCGACGAACGGCACCGGCCGGTTCCAGGCCCAGATCGACGACCGCAACGACCGGATCACCTGGCGCCTCAGCTACTCCGCCTTGGAAGGCACGGTCTCCCAGGCCCACATCCACTTCGGCGGCAAGGCCCAGAGCGGCGGCATCAGCGTCTTCCTCTGCACCAACCTCGGCAACGGCCCGGCCGGCACCCAAGCCTGCCCCGCCGCCCCCGCCACGATCACCGGCACAATCCGCCCCACCGACATCATCGGCCCCACCGGCCAATCCCTCCTCCCCGGCCAATTCGACGACTTCGTCAAAGCCATCCGCAACGGCACCACCTACGCCAACGTCCACACCAACCTCTTCCCCGGCGGCGAAATCCGAGGCCAACTAGACCACCACCACAACTGAGCTAGCACGACTGTCTAGGGCGAGGCGTTCGCGCCCCGCCCTAGACCGCTGTAGCAGGCCCCGGTGAGGCCACACTCGGCTTCGCTGAGGAGCAGTTGACGGGTGAGAACACGACGAAGGTGTACGCCCGCTACGGGATCGATCTGAGCGTGATTCCTGACCTGAGATTCACTGCGTGACGATCGCCATCCCTACTCCGCGGCCGTCGCCAACGCGCAGTACGTCGTCGTCGGCAGCGGAGCCGGCACGCTCGCCAAGGCGGACCTGGCCGTCGCGCTCGGCAAACGGGTTCTCCCGTACGGCGCCAGTGGCGGCACTGCTCAGGCGATCTTTCAACAAGTACGTCGCCATCCCACGCAGAGCTCCTGGATTCCAGCCGACGCCCTGGCGACGCTGGACACCTGCGCCCGTCTGGATCCGAGGGCCAGCACAATGGAGATCGAGCAGATGAAGGAAGATTTCGTCGACATGCTCGACTACGTCATCCACGCCGACCGAGGAGAATCACGTGCCTGATCGTCCGTACGTCCTGCTGTCGGTCGCAGCATCGGTCGACGGCTATACCGACGACAACACTGACGAGCGTCTCCTCCTCTCCAACGACGAGACTTCGACAGGGTCGACGAGGTACGTGCCGGTGTCGATGCAATCCTCGTCGGCGCCAACACGATCCGCCGGGACAATCCCCGGCTTCTGGTCCGCTCAGACGATCGCCGCAAGCAACGTTTGGATGCGGGTCTGACTTGAATCCCCTGTCAAGGTGACCGTTAGCGCCAGCGCTGATCTCGATCCCTCATCCAAGTTCTTCAGCACCGGCGAGGTGGACAAGATCGTTTACGTCCCAACGTCAGCAGTCGCCAAGACCACACAGTCCGTCGGCCAGGTCAGCACAGTTGTGGATGCCGGCGCCACGGTCGATCTCGGCTTCATCCTCGAGGACCTCGCCAACCGCGGCGTCAAGCGACTCATGGTCGAGGGCGGCGGAACCATGCACACCCAGTTCTTGTCCGCCGACCTCGCCGACGAGATCCACCTCGTCATCGCCCCCTTCTTCGTGGGCGATGGCAGCGCTCCCCGGTTCGTAGGCGACGCAGCATTCCCGCAAGGTCCTGCTCACCGGATGAACCTCGCCGAGGTCAAGCAGATCGGAGACGTCGTCCTCCTCCGCTACCTGCCGAGGAGCACCAGCCATGTCGAAGCCTGACGACCGCCTCTGGCTCCAGCAGGCGATCGACCTCTCCCGATCCTGCCCGACCTCCCCCACCGCCTTCTGCGTCGGCGCCATCATCGTGAGCGCCGAAGGCGAAGTCCTCGCCACCGGCTACTCCCGCGAGACCGACCCTCACGACCACGCCGAAGAAATCGCCCTCACGAAGATCGCCTCCGACGACCCCCGCCTCCGAGCAGCCACGATCTACACCAGCCTCGAACCCTGCAGCAAACGAGCGTCCCGCCCCGCAACCTGCACCCAGCTAATCATTGCCGCAGGCATCCCCCGCGTAGTCCTAGCCTGGCGAGAACCCTCCATCTTCGTCGACTGCGAGGGCGCGGAACTACTGGAGGCCGCCGGCGCCGAGGTGATCGAGTTCCCCGACATGGCCGAACAGGTCAAGGAAATCAACGCCTACCTCTTCGGCTGACCGTCTGCGGTAGGCGCACCCGGCGTACGCCTACCGCAGACGGTCATTGCTGCCGTGGGACCGTGCAGTCTGCGGCTGCGCTGACGAAAGGTGCCGCCAGACGCCACAGCTCGTCGATCAAGGCCGCATGGCCGGCCTGAGTCTCGTCGTGCACCCCGGAACTCACGATCTCGCCGTCGTTAGACAGCTCCAGGTAGCCGACTTCTCGCTGGGCCACGTCCACGTTGACGAAGTGCGGGTCACGCCCTCGTCTGGTGCGTACTTCGGCCAGCTCATTCACACTGCTCTCCAAACTGCTGGGTTGACTGGAACAGTCCGTTACGCCCGGCCTGCGTTCGCGAGGTTCTGAGCGACGGACAGCGACTAAACGAGCGGCACATTCGCCACGGCCGCGAGTCATTCTCGGGCTCCCGGATCGCCAGGCCACATCCAGCCGACCTCCCCCATCGAACGGGAGCGTCGGAGCGTCTGGGACGCCTTAACCGCGATCACAAATGACCATAGCGGTAGCCGCATGGAGGAGTTACAGGACACGCTCGGTCGAAGGTCAGGGATTGTCGGCGCTGTCTGGCAAGCTCCTTCGCGAGGGGTGATAGCTAGATGGAGCCAGGGATTTACGACGCGCTGGTCACGAACGGTCTGCTTGAGGCGATCAGCCAGGCGGATGGACAGGTCGCGGTATTACACAGCATTGACGAGGCCGACCAGCCGGAGGTCCTCGCTCGGCATGTGCGGGACGCCGTACTGCGCGCGCTGGCTAGTACGCGAGACCAGGGCCAACGAGTTGCACTGATCAACGACCTCCTCCGGCAGCTTGCGGCGCACAGCGACTCACTCCCCGAGGGGCAGCCGCGGCAACTGCATGCGCTGCATCCTCCAGCGGCTCCGGGAGCCAAGACGTTCGGTGACGTCCGTCCGAGCACGCCACTGTCTGACGCTGCCTTGCTCACCAACTCACACGGCGAGCCGTCGCTTGGACCTGAACTCCGCGCAGAGATCGACACCTCGGACGAGGTCGACCTGATCTGCGCCTTTGTGAAGTGGTACGGACTTCGACTGCTCGAGCCGGAACTGCAACGACTCCGACTCCGCGACGCACCGTTTCGCGTCATCACGACCACCTACATGGGTGCTACGGATCGACCCGCGCTTGACCGGCTAGTCAACGACTTCGGCGCCCAGGTGAAGATTCAGTACGACGTCCTGCGAACCCGACTCCACGCGAAGGCATGGCTGTTTCGACGCCAAACCGGCTTCGACACAGCGTACGTCGGCTCCTCGAACCTGTCCCGGGCGGCGATGCTGGATGGCATCGAATGGAATGTTCGGCTGTCGCGCATCGCTACGCCGAACCTCCTGAACAAGTTCCGCGCAACCTTCGATACCTACTGGAACGACTCAACGTTCGAGATCTACGACCCTCAGCGCGACCGGGATCGACTCGATGACGCTCTAGCCGCGCTCGGCAATCGGACCGCGTCGGATCGAGTCACCATCTCGCTTGCTGGCCTCGAGGTGCGACCACGGCCTTACCAAGCCGAGATGCTCGAGGAGATCGAGGTCGAACGCGAGGTCCATGACCGGCACCGCAACCTCGTGGTCGCGGCAACTGGAACGGGCAAGACAGTAATCGCGGCACTCGACTATCGCCGCCTTCGTGACGCCGCAGCCGAGCGCGGTGAGCCGGCGCCGTCCCTACTCTTCGTCGCGCATCGTCGGGAGATCCTGCAGCAGTCCCTGCGGACCTACCGAGAAGTCTTAGCCGATGCCTCGTTCGGCGAGGAGTATCACTCCGGCACCCGGCCCGAGCGTTGGCGGCACGTGTTTGCATCTGTCCAGGCGCTGACGTCGTACGACGTGACGAAGATGCCGGCGGATTGGTTCGACGTTGTTGTCGTCGACGAATTTCATCACGCAGCGGCACCAACCTATGGACGCTTGCTCAGACACCTGCAACCTCGAGAGTTGCTCGGGCTCACCGCGACACCCGAGCGTACCGACGGATTCGATCTCCAGAGCTACTTCGGCGGCCGAACTGCTGTCGAGCTGCGGCTGTGGGACGCACTCTCAGCAGACCTGCTTTGCCCGTTCCACTACTTCGGAATTGCCGACGGCACGTACCTCGCCGACCTGACGTGGAAGCGCGGTCGGTACGACGAACAGCAGCTCGAGGACCTGTACACCGGCAACGACGGCCGCGCCGCCATCGTGCTTCGCGAAGTCGAAGACAAGCTCACTGACGTGCGGGCGATGAGAGCGCTTGGCTTTTGTGTCTCGGTTGCGCATGCCGAATACATGGCCGACGTCTTCACCAAGGCGGGAATCCCAGCTCGCGCCGTCTCGGGATTGACGTCGACGGCCGGGCGTGACGCGGCCTTGCGCGACCTGAAAGAGCGTCGAGTCAACGCCCTGTTTGCGGCCGATCTCTTCAACGAGGGCCTCGATCTCCCCGAAGTCGACACGGTCCTGTTCCTCCGCCCGACCGAGAGCCCCACAGTGTTTCTCCAGCAACTGGGCCGCGGTCTGCGCCAGGCAGAGGGGAAGCCTGTCCTCACTGCACTCGACTTCGTCGGTCATCAGCGCAAGGAGTTCCGCTTTGACAAGCGTTTCCGCGCGCTGACTGGAGACACCCGCAAAGGCCTGGAACGCCAGGTAGAGCAGGGCTTTCCGTTCCTCCCCGCTGGTTGCCAGATCGTCCTCGACAAGGTGGCACAGGAGGTCGTGCTCTCCAACCTCCGAACTCAAGTCGTAGGTCGCTGGCGAGACATGGTCAGCGAGCTCAGAGCGCACGGGGACCAAAGCCTGCCAACGTTCCTCGAGGAGTCGGGCGCCGAACTCAGCGATGTTCTGCGAACCGGCCGCAACTGGACCGCCCTTCGCCGCGAAGCAGGATTACGCACTCGCGAGGGCTCACACCACGAGGCCGCACTCCTGCGTCGCGTCCGTGCACTCGCACATGTCGACGACCGCGAGCGCGTCCTCACCTATCGGCGGCTGCTTCACGACGGCGCACCGTCGTACGACGATCTCGGCACGACAGATCGCTCCTTCGCCCGCATGCTCTTTTTCTCGCTCTGGCCAGATGGCGGCGGTTTCACCTCCTACTCCGACGGCTTCAACGCACTCCGGCGAGAGCCGGCTCTGCGCGATGAACTGATCGAAGTCATCGACTTCGCGATGGATCATGCTCGCCACCGCACGCTGAGACTGTCGGGCCGACTCAGCGATCTGCCGCTTCGGGTCCACGCTCGGTATCAGCGTGAGGAGATCCTTGCTGCCCTTGACTACGCAAACTTGAAACGCCGACCGAGCACCTTCCAGTCCGGCGTCCTGTTCGAGCAAGAGCGCAAGGTCGACGCCTTTCTCGTGACCTTGACCAAGTCCGAAGCCGACTACTCCCCTACGACGATGTACCGCGACTACGCGATCAGCCCGACGCTTTTCCACTGGGAATCTCAGAGCAACACCTCCGTCGACTCCCCCACCGGCCAGCGTTACCTCAACCACCGTGAGCAGGACACCAACATCCTCATCTTTGCCCGCCAACACAAACTCACTGACCTAGGCACATCCCCCTACCTCTTCCTAGGCCCAGCGACCTACACCACCCACACCGGCAGCCGCCCCATCGCCATCACCTGGCAACTAACCCATCCCATGCCCACCGAAGTCTTCCAAGCTGCCTCCGTCGTCGCCTGACCCCACCCGCAGCCTCTTCCTGATCTCGACTCAGAAGGGTGGGTGATGGGTTTGAGTTGATTCTTTTGTTGGAAGTGTGGGCGGGGGCGGGGGAGGGTGGGGGTATGGACTTTACTTATCTTGGGCGTACGGGGCTGAGTGTCAGTCGGATCGTGTTGGGAACTATGAATTTCGGGCCTCATACCGAGGTGGGGGATGCGCACGCGATCATGGATGCGGCGCATGAGAAGGGGATCAACTTCTTCGATACGGCCAACGGGTACGGGCGGGCGATCTACCCGGGGCGGACCGAGGAGATCATCGGGGAGTGGTTCGCGAAGAGTCCGGCGAACCGGGAGAAGACGGTGCTCGCCACCAAGGTGTACGGCGACATGGGTGCGGACTGGCCGAACACGAGCAAGTTGTCGGCGCTCAACATCCGCCGGGCGCTCGACGCGAGCCTGAAGCGGCTGCAGACGGACTACGTGGATCTGTACCAGTTCCACCACATCGACCGGGCGACTCCGTGGGAGGAGATCTGGCAGGCGATCGAGGTCGCCGTGCAGCAGGGCAAGATCCTGTACGCCGGGTCCAGCAACTTCGCGGGGTGGCACATCGCGCAGGCGCAGGCCGCGGCTGAGAAGCGGAACTTCACCGGCCTGGTCAGTGAGCAGTCGCTCTACAACCTGATCGTGCGTGACCTCGAGCGTGAGGTTCTGCCGGCGGCGCAGCACTACGGGCTCGGCGTGATCCCGTGGTCCCCGCTGCACGGCGGCCTGCTCGGCGGTGTGATCCGGAAGGAGAACGAGGGCGTACGGCGGCTGGAGGGCCGGGCCAAGGAGACGCTGGAGAAGCTGCGTCCGCAGATCGAGCAGTACGAGGCGTTCGCCGACGAGCTCGGCCACGAGCCGGGCGAGGTCGCGCTGGCCTGGCTCCTGCACCAGCCGGGCGTGACTGGTCCGATCGTGGGGCCGCGGACGATGGAGCAGCTGGAGTCCGCCGTACGCGCGGTCGACATCAAGCTCGACGACAAGGCGCTCGCCCGCCTCGACGAAATCTTCCCGGGCTACAAGACCGCCCCCGAGGACTACGCCTGGTAATGCGCTACGCCGCCTCGGCGGCTCTCGCGACTAACGATGTGCCGGGCGGTCTACCGACGCTTACCGAGCGTCGGCAGGCCGCCCGACACCGTCCAGACTGAGGTCCCCCGGCTCTTTCTGCTGCCGCCGCTTTTGGCTGAGCACTTGCGACATTGTGGCATCTGTGCGGTCGACTTGCCGGGCCTGAAGCTTGCGCCGCAGGAGGTGCATGAGATCCAGCCGTGGCGAGTCGCGCATCCGCCGCAGTACTTCGCGCTCACGACCGCGTCTCGCACTCCGCAGTCCTCGCATAGCTTCGCAGGACCTCGACGTCGTCTCGCCTGGGGCCGTTTCACCTCAGGCGCCCCGCGCAGGCGACTCAGCTGGGCTTGAAGCTGAGACTGTCCAGCGCCTGGTCCGAGCCGCTGGAGGACACGCTCAGCCTCGTTCAAGCGCTGGCCTTTGAATCGCTCGTCACCGCGATTGCCAGCGAGTTGGGCCTGCCTCAGAAGCTCACGAGCCAGAGCTTTGAGCCTCGCTTCGCGCACAGCCAACTGCACGGAAACGGACCTCACACCGATCGATCCGAAACGACGCCGCCCCGGTCGAGAGGCCCCACCGTTGATCGCGCTCGTCAGATCCTTCATTGGAATGCTTCCCCCAGCGTGAGCGCCTTCGCGAAAATAGCTCGTATCTGCGATATCGCCGCGGCCAGCAGCTCGTTACATCAATCGAGTCGATCCGATGACGACTCTCGCACCGAGTCGGCGAACAGGCTGACGATTGGGCGGGGGTCGGATTGGCGCCAGGCCAGGGCTAGTTCGGCTGGGGGTAGGTCTGGGACCGGGCGGAAGGTGAGGCCCGGGCGTTTGTAGAGGTGGGCGTTGCCTTCGGCTATGAGGGCGACGCCCACTCCTGCGTTGACCAGTTCGAGGACTTCGTCGGCGGCGGTGGCTTCGGCAGCGACTGTCGGTGAGGTGGGGCGGGCGTCCAGGCCTAGCCAGAAGTCGCGCAGGGGGCCGGCTGCGGCGGGTAAGGCGACGAAGGGTTCATTCGCCAACTCGGCGAACGGGATGTCGTCGCGGTCGGCCAGCGGGTGTCCTGCGGGTAGGGCGACCCAGCGGGGTTCGCGGACCAGGACCCGGGTTGCGATGTCGTCGAGGCCGAGTGGGAGCCAGAGGAAGGCGACATCGCTGGTGCCGTCGGCGAGGCCGGCGGTTGGGTCGTCCCAGCCGACGAGCCGCAGCGACACCGTCCAGCCGGGTGCGCGTTCGCGGAAGCGGGCGACGGCCGGCCGTTGCAGGTCGCGGCCGACGGCTGTCTGCATGCCGACAATCAACTGCTGAGGATGGCTGAGTGAGCGCGCCTCGGTGTAGCCGCGGTCCCAGGTCTCGAGCATCGTGCGTACGACGGGAAGCAGAGCACTCCCCTGGTCCGTCAGCGCGAGGCCGCGCGGCAGCCGGACGAAGAGGTCGAAGCCGAGGCGGCGTTCGAGCGCTCGCAGCTGCTTGGACAGCGCGGGCTGCGAGACGAACAGCCGGGCAGCCGCGGCTGTCACGGTCAGCTCCTCGGCCGTGGCGACGAAGTACCGGAGTTCCCGCAGGTGGGCGTCCATAACCAATGGTTATACCAACAGGTCTTGGACGGCGCCCCGGCCCCGGACCAAAGCTGAAGCCATGACAACACTTCGCACCCTTGGCGAACTTCAGGTGCCGGCGATCGGGTTCGGCGCGATGGTGCTCTCCCCCGGCATGTACGGCGAGATCGACGACGACCGCGGGGTCGCTGCCCTGCAGGCGGCGATCGACCACGGTGGAACCTTCATCGACACCAGTGACGCGTACGGCGACGCCAGCCACAACGAGCGGTTGGTCGGGCGAGCGATCCGCGGCCGGCGTTCGGAGATCACGCTGGCAACCAAGTTCGGGCTCAAGCTGGCCGATGGGGCGCAGGCCCATCCGCTCAAGGTCGGGTTCGCGTTCGAGGAACTGCTGGTGAACGCGGAGCCGAAGTACATCCGGGGGTACGCCGAGGACAGTCTGCGCAACCTCGGGACCGACGTGATCGACCTGTACTACCTGCACTTCCCGGACCCGCAGGTGCCGATCGAGGACTCCATCGGCGCGATGACCGAGCTTGTTGCTGACGGCAAGGTTCGGCAGCTCGGGGTGTCGAACGTGACGCCGGACGAGCTGCGGCGGGCGTCCGCCGTCCATCCGATCGCGGCCGTGCAGACCGAGTGGTCGATGTGGCGGCCGGTGGATCCGGAGCTTCTCGAGGTCGCGCGGGAGCTTGGCGTTGGCGTCGTACCTTGGAGCCCGCTGGGCGCCGGGTTCCTGACGGGCACTGTGCAGAAGCTGGCTGCCGATGACTTCCGGAACAACGCGCCGCGGTTCGGTGCCGACAGTCTGCAGGCCAACAACCAGTCGTACGCCGCTTTGCAGGCGCTGGCCGTGGACCTTGGGATCACGCGGAGTCAGCTGGCGCTGGCGTGGTTGCTGCACCAGGATCCGGCGGTGGTGCCGATCCCGGGCAGCCGTACGCCGGCGCACATCGTGGAGAACCTGGCGGCGGCGGAGATCACCTTGCACCCGGACACGTTGGCTCGCGTCGACGCCGTACTCGCGCGGATCGAGCCGGTCGGCGCAACCCTGCTGCAGGACGCCCGATGAAGGCGATCGTCGGATTGTCGGCAATCCTCTTGTTGACCGCCTGCGGAGGCGGCTCGTCATCGGCCGACGATCCGATTGCCAACAATCCAACAGTCGGCCAGCCGACAATCCCCCAGTCGACAACCTCACCCCCGACCACCCCAGGACCGGCTACCTCAGGACCGACCACCTCAGGACCCGCTACCTCAGGACCCGCTACCTCAGGACCGACCACCTTAGGACCGACCACCTCAGGACCGACCACCTCAGGACCGGCTACCTCTGGACCGGCTACCTCTGGACCGGCGGCGTCGGGGACGGTGGGTGCCGGGAAGCCGGCCGTGGTGCCGGCGGCGCAGGCGTACGTCGATGCGGTCGGGCGGCGCGATCTCGACGGGCTGGTGAACTCGTTCCACCCGGACGGGCGGATCGTCGACGTGTCGCGGACCATCGCCGGTCACGGAGCGATCCGCACCTGGGCCGGCAACGAGGTCATCGGCGGCACCCTGCGCGTGCTCGAGGTGGTCGAGCAGCGCGCCGACGGGCAGAAGTTGCTGGTGCACTGGGCGCCGGCGGGGTCGGAGGGCTGGCGAGCGCACTACGACTTCACGGTCGGGGACGGCCGGATCAGGGTCGCCAACCTGCAGTACGCGTGATCGCCGTTCCGGGCTCACCGAGCCGGTGCGCCAGCGAGTTCCCTGTCGGGCCCGCGTGCCACCGAGCCACGACGACCTCGAGCCTCGCCAGCGAGAACTCCTCACCAGCAAGAAAACTCCTCACCAGCGAGAACCCCTCAGCAGCAAGAACTCCTCACCAGCGAGAACCCCTCAGCAGCAAGAACTCCTCACCAGCGAGAACC
>NZ_JBSFBL010000044.1:0-11092 GCF_053592935.1 Kribbella sp. NPDC002412 | reverse complement strand
ACCCTCAGCAGCAAGAACTCCCCTGCAGCGAGAACTCAGGAGTGGACGGCGGTGGTAGGGAGCATGCCGATGAGGGCGTCGGCGGCCAGGGAAGCGGACGGGCTGGTGGGGACGGCCACTGAGACCTGCCAGTCGGAGGCGCTGCCGGGGACGAGCGGGACGGTGGCGTGGTCGCCGCGCTTGGCGGAGATGCGTTCGGGGACCAGCGCCACGCCGAGGTTGTGGGCGACCAGGGCCAGAAGCGTGTGGACGTCGTTCACCTCGATGGTGACGGGGTGGGCGACGCCGGCGGTGGCGAAGGCGCGGTCGGAGATGGCGCGGGCGCCCCAGGTCGGGTCGAAGTCGACGAAGGACTCGCCCGCGAGGTCGGCCAGGGAGACCGCGGTCGCGTTGGCGAGCCGGTGGTCGGGGGCGCAGACGAGGACCATCGACTCCTTGGACAGCGGGCGGAGGTCGAGGCCGTCGACCGGGTCACCGGCGGTGGCGACGAACGCGACGTCGAGGCGGCCGGAGGCGAGTTCGTCGAGCATCGGGGTGGAGCCGCCCTGGCGTACCTCTATCTCCACGCCGGGGTAGGCGGAGCGGAACTTGGCGAGCAGAGCGGGTACGTCGACCACGCCCAGGCACTGTTCGAGCCCGACGGTGAGGTGACCGCGGAGCAGCCCCTGGACCGCGGCGACCGCGTCCTTGGCGGCCTCGGCAGCGGCGAGGGCGCGGCGGCCCTCGCAGAGCAGCGCGCGACCGGCCTCGGTGAGCTCGACGCTGCGGGTGTTGCGGACGAAGAGCGAGGCGCGGAGCTCACGTTCGAGGGCGCGGATGGAGGCGGACAGGCCGGACTGCGAGATCGACATCGCCTCGGCCGCCCGGGTGAAGTGCTTCTGCTCGGCCACCGCGACGAAGTGCTCCAGATGCCTCAGCTCCATGACTAAGAACTGTAGTCGATCGAAGCAATACGATTCTCCTGTCCTAACTCTCAGGCATCAGAGCCCGCCCGGGCGGACGGGACGGCCCCGAGATCGGTAGGGTGAGCGACATGGCGGATGAGGAGTTTCGGGTTGAGGTCGAGCTCGGGAGCGACGAGCACGGACTGTCGTTCTGGGAGCGGTTGCGGGCGCTGGATCTGGATGACGACGCGCGCAAGCGCCTCGGCCGCCAGGTGACCGTCACCCGGGACGGGAACCGGATGCTGCTGTACACGCACAGCCTCGAGGACGCGCAGGAGGCCGAGCGCACGGTCAAGGACCTCGTCGCCGAGGACGAGCTCTCCGCCGAGTACACGATCACCCGGTGGAACCCGTCCGAGCAGGAGTGGACCGCCCCCGAGGTGCCGGTCGGCGAGCACGACCCCGCCAGCGACGCGCAGAAGAACGCCGGCATGGAGGTCCCCGACCCCCGGTACGTCGTCATGCAGGCCTACAAGCCGGAGTTCCTCCGCGACCTGGGCCTGTAGGCCGCCGTACCCGCTCCGCGCCATTTAGGAGCGGTAGGCAACAAGTCGATCCCCAGGCTGGAAAGTGCCGGAACGGGTACTGGTACAGCGTGTTGCGGGACGACCCGCAGCCCGTGGTCGGCAACGGTTCGGTGACGGGCGCGGGCAACGGCACGTCTGGGGAACCCTCGGAGCACTAGTCTCGGCGTTTCGTTGCAGGCTCGAGCAGCGCGGTTCTGCGACTCTGACAATGCTGAGGGAGAGGGGAAATCGTGTCTCGTCGACGTGGTCTCGTTGCCGGTTCGGTCGTACTGTCGTTCGTTCTCGTCGGCTGTTCCGACGTGGCCGCGAGTGAGTCGAGTCCGTCGGACACCCCGTCGTCCTCCAGCAGCACACCATCGAGTACGCCGTCCAGCACGCCAAGCGCAACGCCGTCCGCAACGCCGACTACCAAGCCGACGACGCCGAAGCCCAGGGTGAAGCAGACGCCGCAGTACTACGCGCTGCGCGTCGAACGGCAACTGGACAAGCTCGGGTACCCGGTGGGTGACGTCGACGGCGACATCACCCCGCGGGCGAAGCAGGCGCTGTGCGCGTGGCGCGAGACGCACGGGCTGCCGGTGAGCCGCAAGGGCCTCACCCTGGCCGACGCGTACTCGGTGCTCAACGCGGCCCGGAAGCCGGTGCCGACGCGCGAGCCCGGAATCTACGTGAACAAGACCTGCCAGGTCGCGTACCAGATCGTTGGGAAGTCCTACAAGCGGATCGTCTGGGTCTCGACCGGTGCCCCCGGCTACGAAACCCCGAACCGCACCGGCAAGGTCTGGCGCAAGTGGGCCGGCGCGCACGAGAGCAGCCTCTACCCCGAGGCCTACATGTACGACTCGCTCTACTTCCTCCGCGACCGCCCCGGCATCGCCCTGCACGGCTCCCGCGTCAACTCCCTCGTCAAGCCCTACCCCGCCAGCCACCGCTGCGTCCGCGTCACCCGCCCGGAGATCACCCAGATCTTCAGGGAGACCCCGATCGGCACCAAGGTCCAGGTCTACGGCGACTACTGAGCCGACCAGAAAGCGGGGCCTCGCGGGGCAACTGGGGGCTGTGAACAGGTTATTGCCTGTTCACAGCCCCCAGTTCCCGTTTCAGGCCCCGTGAGTCGGCGCAAGGCAGGTACGTCAGTGGTGGTGCTTCGGCTCGCGGGTGATGTGGAGCGTCGGGGTGGCTTCCTGGTGGGTTTTGGGGAGGGTGGTCAGGAGGTCGGGGAGGTTGAAGGTTTCGAAGAGGGTCAGGTCGAAGAAGGCTATGGCGTGGATGATGCCGGTGGCGGTGAGGGTGAGGACCTGGATCTGGAAGGCGCGGTGGAGGTTGTCGGTGGGGTCACGCATGTAGACGGCGAAGCCGGGTTGGCCGTTGGCCTTCAGGGGGACGAGGAGCTGGTCGCCGGGGCCTTTGGCGGGGCAGTGGGTGGAGATGAGCCGGCCGATGTTGCGGGCGCCGCGGAACCAGGAGGTGAACGGCGGCATCTCCCAGACCGTGTCGTCGGTGAAGAAGCCGGTGATGGCCGGTACGTCGTACTGCTCGAAAGCCTCCTGATAAGCGGCCAGCAGGCCGGCGTCGGTCACCTCGTGCGCGGGCGCGGGGTTGAAGGCCGAGCGGGCTCGGTCGAGGTCGGCGGGCAACAAACCGACCGCCCCAGAGAGCCGGGCAGGCGTCCAGCCCTCGATGTCGGTCAGGATCAGGGCGGCGCGCTCCCGCACCGGAAGGCGTTGGAGGGCGGCGACCAGGTCGAGGCCGATTGGTTGGCCGTCGGTGAGGTTGTCCGGGATGGGCTCGAGCCACAGCACTTCGGGGAGCTGGTGGAGCTCACCCTCGGGGTCGTCGCTCGCCGCGACCAGGTCGGTTGGGAGCGGACGCTCGGTCGCCTGGGACAGACACGCGATCGTGGCACCCGCCAGGTCAGAGGACCGCGCGGCAACCGCTTGGGCTTCGGTGATGGAGCCGAGCATGCGGTAGCAGTGCGAGATCAACCCGCGCTGTAGCTGGTCAGCGTGGGGCGTCGTCACCTCGTCGTACCTGTCCATCAGACCCCGTCGGCCAGTCTCGCCGCTCGGCCTGCTGGCTGTCCAGGTACGCCGCCAACGCCAGCGCAGCCAGATCCTGATGATGCGGTACGGCGATCTGCGCCCCGATCGGCAGGCCCGACGCCGACCACCCGACGTTCACCGTGGTCGCCGGATGCGCGGACATGTTGTACGGCACCGTGAACCCGATGTGCTCGAACGGCTTCGACGGATCGTCGGTCGGATAAGCCAGCTCGGCCGGGAACGCTGTGATCGGCGCGACCGGCGACAGGATCACGTCGTACGACCGGAACACCGCAGTGACCGCCGCCGCCATCGCGCCCATCTGGCTGTAGCCGTGGAACACGTCGAATCCAGACAGGTCACCCGCCGTCGACACCCACGACCGGATCTCCGGCAGCACCTTGGCCCGCCGGTCCTCGGGCAGCGCCGCGATGTCCACCGCCGACCGCACTCGCCAGAAGCTGTCCAGCCCGTCGAGCATCTCGCGCGTGATCATCGGGTCGATCAGCTCGACGACCGCCCCGCCCTTCTCCAGTACGGCGGCCGCCGACGAGACAGCTGTCCGCACTTCAGGGTCGACCGGCAGCCCGACACCGGCGTCCAGCAGCAGCCCCACGCGCAGCCCCTCGATCGCCGGCTCGGCCGAATCGACCACAGCCGGATACGACGTGTGGTCCCGCGGGTCGTACCCGGACATCACCGTCAACGCGAGCGAAGCGTCCGCCGCCGTACGCGCCAGGGGTCCGATCGCGCGCCCCGGGTACGGGTTGCCGACCGCCACCCGCCCGTGCGTCGGCTTGATCCCGACGACCCCACACCACCCGGCCGGCAGCCGGATCGAGCCGCCGATGTCCGTCCCGATGTGCAACGGCCCGTACCCGGCCGCCGCAGCCGCGGCAGCCCCAGCACTCGAACCACCGGCCGTCTTCGACAGGTCCCACGGATTCCGGGTCAGATGGTGGAAGGTGGAGACGCCGGACGACAACATGCCGTACTCAGGCATGGTCGTCTTGCTGAAGATCACCGCGCCGGCCGCGCGCAACCGAGCCGCAGCGGGCGCGTCCTCGGCCGCAGGCACCAGCTCGGTCGCCGCCGTGCCCTGTGGCACCGGAGTCCCCCGCGTTGCGATGTTCTCCTTCACCGTCGTCGGTACGCCGTCCAGCACGCCGGCCGACCCGTCAGACCAGCGGCGCTCCGAAGCCTGCGCCGCCTCGCGGGCGCCGGCCGGATCGAGCGCGTAGAGCGCACAGACCCGCGGCTCGAGCTCCTCGACTCGGGCGAGCACGTCCTCGATCACCTCGACGGGTGACAGCGAGCCGTCGCGGTACTTGGACAGCAGCTCGGTCGCGGTCAGATCGGCGAGACTCATCCAGGCTCCAAACGAATCAGTTGGGTGGGTCGAAGCGGCCGTCGACCGCGGTCCAGCCGCCGTCGACCGCGATCACGCTGCCGGTGACGAAGCTGGCGGCGCCGGAGGCGAGGTAGACGACGGCGCCGGCGAGCTCGTCCGGGCGGGCCCAGCGACCGAGCGCGCTCTTCTGCGCGTAGGCGTCGTACCAGGCCGGGTTCGCCTTGATCTGGGCGGTGAGCGGGGTCTCGACGACGCCGGGGGCGATCGCGTTCACGCGGACGCCGTTCGGGCCGAGCTCGGCGGCCGCGGTCCGGAGCAGCTGGACCAGCCCGGCCTTGGTGGCCGCGTACACCGACTGGCCGGGCTCCACCGTCGTACCGCGGATCGAGCTGAACCCGATGATGCTGCCGCTCCCCCGCTCCGCCATCTGCCGGCCGAAGGCACGGATCAGCTGGAACGACGCCCGCAGGTTGAGCGCGACGACGCGGTCGAACTCCTCCCCGGTGTAGTCGAGGATCCGCTTCCGCACGTTGGTCGCCGCGGTGAACACCAGCACGTCGACCGGCTCCAGGTCGCGAGCCGCCCGGTCGATCGCCTCGTCGTCGAGCACATCCAGCTCGTACGGCGCAAGCCCGCCGGCGGCCGCGGTTTCCTTCGCCGCAGCGAGATCGCGGTCGGCACACGTGACGCGCGCGCCGTGCGCGGCCAGCGCCAACGCGCTCTCGCGACCGATGCCGCTGCCGGCGCCGATCACCAGCGCATGCTTGCCGTCGAGCCGGAAGAGGTTGGTGTAATCCATGTCAGGGCCTCGGGCGGATGATCGCCATCCGGGTCGTGGTCAGTTCCTCGATCGCGAACCGCGGTCCTTCCCGGCCGATCCCGGAGTCCTTGACGCCGCCGTACGGCATCACGTCGGACCGGAAGCCGGGCACCTCGTTGACCACCACGCCGCCCACGTCCAGCCGGTCGATCGCGGTGAACGCCGTGTCGAGCGAAGACGTGAACACACTCGCGTGCAGCCCGTACCGAGACGCGTTGACCGTCGCGAACGCGGTCTCCAGATCCGGCACCGACCGTACGGCGATCACCGGTCCGAAGATCTCCTCGTCCCACGCCAGCTGGCCGTCCGGTACGTCGGTGAGCACAGTCGGCCCCAGATCCTCGCCGGCCGCGTACGCAACCTTGGCACCGGCACTGACCGACTCGTCGACCCACGTACGCACCCGAGCCGTCGACTTCGGATCGATCAGCGCCGACACCCGCGTGGCCGGGTCACGCGGATCGCCGACCACGACCGACGGCAGCCGCTCGTCCAGCTTCTCCAGCAGCGTGGAGCGAACGCTCTCGACGGCCACGACCCGTTGCACCGAGATGCACGCCTGCCCCGAGGCGTAGTACCCGCCACGGATGATCGCGTCCGCGGCCGCGTCGAGATCGGCGTCCTCGGCAACGATCAGCGCAGAGTTCGATCCGAGCTCGAGCAGCACCTTCGTCGGCGCCGCATCCCGGGCGATCCGGTGCCCGACAGCCGCCGATCCGGTGAACGACACCGCCCCGACCCGGCGATCCGTCGTCAGCGCTGCACCGACATCAGCTCCCCCGGTGACCAGTTGTACGGCGGCCTCTGGCCCACCTGCCTCCAGCAGCGCCGAGCGCATCAGATGCACCAGCCATAGCGTCGCGAGCGGAGTCTGCGGCGCCGGCTTCACGATCACCGGGCACCCGGCCGCGAGCGCGGGCGCGATCTTGTGCGATGCCAGCAGCAACGGATAGTTGAACCCAGTGATGCCGATGACCACCCCGATCGGCTTCCGGACCCAGAACCCGACCAGCCCGTCCCCACTCGGCAGCAGGTCCAACGGCACGGTCTCGCCGTGCAACCGCGCGACCTCCTCGGCCGAGGTCTCCAGCGTCAGCAGCGTGCGGTCGACCTCGACCCGGCAGTCGACGAGCGGCTTCCCGGTCTCCAGCACGAGCAGGTCGACGAACGCCTCACGCTCGGCCGAGATGGCCGCATGCACACTCTGCAAGGCCTTCCGCCGGACGTACGACGGAAGCCGGCCGACCTCCTCGCGTACGGCGAGGGCGTGGTCGAGGGCCTGCCGCGCCAGGTCCACGTCTCCGACCGGGGCATCCGTCACCGTCGAGCCGTCGTACGGGAAGATCACCGGCTCGGTGGCGGGGGCGTCGACCCAGGTCTGTCCGATCGGCAGGCCGGCTGGGTACTTCATCCGGATGCTCCCTTCGCTGCGAGCAGGTCGGTGGTGGTCGCTCCGGCCAGCGCCCGGTGCAGAGTCGGGATCGCCGAGACGAGGCGCTGGGTGTAGGGGTGCTGCGGCGCGGCGTAGACGTCGCCGGTGAAGCCGGTCTCGACGATCTGGCCGGCGTTCATCACGGCGACCCGGTCGCAGACGTGCTTGACCACGGACAGGTCGTGGGAGACGAACACCAGCGTCAGGTTCAGCTCGTCGACGAGGTCGGAGATCAGGTTGAGCACCTGGGCGCGGACCGAGACGTCGAGCGCGCTGACCGGCTCGTCCGCGATCAGGATCCGCGGCCGCGGGGCGAGGGCGCGGGCGATCGAGATGCGCTGGCGCTGGCCGCCGGAGAACTGGTGCGGGTACCGGTCGCCGGCGTCGGCCGACAACCCGACGGCTTCGAGCAGCTCGCGGACGCGCTGCCCGGAGGCCGGATGTCCTTGCACGACAAGAGGTTCGGCGATGATGTCGCGGACCCGCATCCGCGGGTCGAGGGAGCTCATCGGGTCCTGGAAGACGAGCTGCAGGTTCTCGCGGAGGAACCGCAGCCGGCGTTCCGGCAGCCGGGTGATGTCGGTGCCCTCGACGACGACGTGGCCGGAGGTGGCCTGGTCGAGGGCCGCGATGATGCGCAGCAGCGTCGACTTGCCGCAGCCGGACTCACCGACGATTCCGAAGCGCTCGCCCGGCTTGACCTCGAGGTTCACGCCGCGCAGCGCGTGGACGACGGGTGCCGCGTGCAGCAGCGACGTCCGCGGGCGCGTGTAGTTGCGCACGACATCGATCAGCTGGATTGCAGGCTCAGACATGCGCGACCTCCACGGGATGGTGGCAGGCGAACCCGGTCGCCTCGGTGCCGCTCCAGTCCGGAGTGGTCGCGCAGACCTCGGTCGCGTGCCGGCAGCGGGTCCGGAACACGCAGCCGGACGGGAATTGGCCGGCCGACGGCACGTTGCCCGGGATCGTGGTCAGCCGCCGGTCCGTCGTCTCCAGGTCCGAGGCCGCGAGCAGTCCTTCGGTGTACCGGTGCCGCGGCCGGGTGAACACCTCACCGACCGGGCCGGACTCGACGACGCGGCCGCCGTACATGACCAGGACGCGTTCGCAGACCGTCGCGACGACGGCGAGGTCATGCGTGATGAACAGCAGGGCCGCCTCGCGGGCCACCACGCCCTTGACGATCAGATCCAGGACGAGCGCCTGCACGGTGACGTCCAGCGCGGTGGTCGGCTCGTCGCAGATCAGCAGAGCCGGATCGTTGGCGAGGGCAAGCGCCAGCACGACGCGCTGCCGTTGGCCACCGGACAGCTGGTGCGGATACGCGCGCATCGTGTCGGTTGGCAACTGGACGCGCTCGAGCAACTCGGCCGCGGCTGCCCGCGCCGCGCCCTTGCCCGACCGGGTCCGGTGGATGAGCATGCTTTCGGCGATCTGGTCGCCGACGCGCATCGTCGGGTTGAGTGCGGTCATCGGCTCCTGGAAGACCATCGCCAGCTGCCGGCCCCGGACCCGCGACATCCGCCGTTCGTCCGCGCCGATCAGCTCGTGGTCGACGCCGGTCACCCGGACCGACCCGGCCGCGATCACGTCCTCGGGCAGCAGACCGAGCACGCTCAACGCGGTCAGCGACTTCCCCGACCCGGACTCGCCGATCAGCCCGACCCGCTCCCCCGGCCCCACGGTCAGGTCGACGTCCGAGACCAGCGTCTTGTCCCGCACGGTCACGGTCAGCCCGCGAACACTGAGTACGTCGTTCATCGCCGGTCCTCCAGCTTCGGGTCGAACCGGTCCCGCAGCCCGTCACCGAGCAGGTTGAACCCCAGGACGGCGATCGCGATCGCCACACCCGGGAAGATCGCCAGCCGCGGCGCGGTGAACAGGAACTCCTGACTCTCCTGCAGCATCCGGCCCCACGACGGGGTCGGCGGCGGCGTCCCGTAGCCGAGGAACGACAGCGCCGCCTCGGCCAGCACCGCGATCGCGAACGACACCGACGCCTGCACGGTGATCAGGCTGGTCACGTTCGGCAGCACGTGCCGGACCGCGATCGGGAACGGCTGCCGCCCGGCGGCCCGGGCCGCCAGCACGTACTCGGTCCGCATCACCTGCAACGCCCCGCTCCGGATCACCCGGGCGAAATTCGGCACCGACGCGATCCCGATCGCGATCATCGCGGTCAGCGTGCTCGCCCCGAACACCGCGCCGAACATGATCGCCAGCAGCAACGCCGGGAACGCGAGCAGCAGGTCGTTGGACCGCATGATGACCTCGCTCGGCCACCGCTTCGACATCGCGGCCAGGATCCCCAGCGGCACACCGATCACCGCGGCCACCCCGACCGCGACCACACCGACGAACAGCGTGGTCCGCGACCCGACCATGATCTGGCTGAACACGTCCCGGCCGAACTTGTCGGTCCCGAACCAGTGCTCCCACGACGGCTTGGCCAGCCGGACCGCGGGATCGACGAGGATGGCGTCGTACGGCGTCCACACGAACGACACCAGCGCCATCAGCACGATCAGCCCGACGATCACGCCGCCGGCGATCAGGCTCGGGTTCAACCGCCTCATCGCGACCCCACCCTCAGTCGCGGGTCCAGGGCGACGTACAGCAGATCGACCAGGAAGTTCACCACGAGTACGGCGATCACCAGGACCATCACGACGTCCTGCACCACGAGCAGGTCGCGGTTCGACACCCCGTCCAGCAGCAGGCTGCCGAGCCCGGGGATGACGAAGACCCGCTCGACCACGACCGCGCCGATCAGCAAGGTCGCAAGCTGAAGACCGAGCACCGTCACGACCGGGACAGCCGCATTGCGGAGCCCGTGCCGCCACAACGCCGGGAACGGTCGCAACCCTTTGGCACGGGCAGTCCGCAGATAGTCCTCACGCAGTACCTCGAGCACCGCGCTCCGCACGTAGCGGGTCAGCACGGCGCCTTGCACCAAGCCGAGCGACAACGCCGGCAGGATCAGCTGCCGCGCGAACATGCTCGGATCCTGTGCGGGTGGTGTCCAGCCGTTCGCGGGCAGCCAGCCGAGCTTTACGGCGAACACCATGATCAGCAGGATGCCTGCGAGGAATGCCGGTACGGCGACGCCGACCTGCGACAGCGCGGACAACGCCAGGCCGGAGACCTTGCGGTGCCGCGCGGCCATCACGGTCCCGGCGGGCACCGCGACGACCAGCGCGATGAGCATGCCGGCGAGGACCAGCCACAGCGTCACCTGGAACCGGTCGACGATCTGCGGCCCGATCTCGGCCTTCGACACGTACGACGTCCCGAAGTCACCGCGGAACAGGCCGCCGATCCAGTCGAAGTACTGCGTCGGCAGCGGCCGGTCCAGGCCGAACTGGCGGCGGAGCTCCGCGACCGCCTCGTCGGTCGCGTTCACGCCGAGCGCGACCCGGGCCGGATCGCCGGGCAGCACGGCCATGAACGCGAACACCAGGACCGAGCTGATCGCGAGACTGACCACGAGCACCGTGGTCCGTTCGATCAGGCGGAGGATCATCGGCAGTCCTCAGCGGGCGAGCTTGGTCAGGTCGAAGTTCTCGGTGATCGCGTTCTCCGGCAGGCCCTTGAGGTTCTTGTCCGCGACCATCAGGTTCGGCAGCAGGAAGAGCCAGTCGGCCGCGGCCTGCTCGGAGATCCGCCGCGCCGCCTTCTTCATGTTGTCGACCTGCGCCGCCTCGTCACCCGCGTCGGCCGCGGCCAGGTACTGCTGCAGCGTCGGGTCGTCGTACCGGGTGTAGTACTTCGCGTTGAAGACCGAACCCAGGTCGCGCGGCTCGACGTGCGCGATGATCGACATGTCGTAGTCGGCGTTCTTCAGCACCGTGGTCAGCCACGCCGCCGGGAACTCCTGCTGGTCGATCGCGACCTTCAGACCGGCCTGCTCCAGCTGGCTCTTCACCACCTGGCCGCAGGAGATCGCGTACGGCAGGGTGGGCAGCCGCAGCCG
>NZ_JBSFBL010000043.1:0-84601 GCF_053592935.1 Kribbella sp. NPDC002412 | reverse complement strand
TGGCTGAGGCGGCACAGGTCGGCCTCGTGCTCGCCGAAGGTGCCAGGGCCAGCGGCGTCGGAGCGGTACGCGGCGATCCGGGCGTCGAACGGGAATCCGGGGTTCGACGTCGGCGTGATGACCGGGCTCGAGTTGTACCAGGGCAGCCGGGACAAGCTGCTCTCCCCGATCACGCCCGAGCAGGTGCCCAACATCGCGAAGCTCGCGCCGAAGCTTCAGGCCGGGACGTACGGCGTCGGCGCCATCCAGGACGTCCAGCAGGTCGTGCTGATGTACAACAAGAAGTCCTTCCCGCAACCGCCCACGAGCTGGAGCGCGATGTGGGACCCGCGGTACCGCTCGGGCGCGCTGATCTTCGATCCGGGGAACATCATCGGCGTCTACGCGATGCTCAGCGCCGCCGAACTCGACGGCGGAGGCATCGACAACACCGGACCCGGGTTCGCGCGGATCGCGGAGCTCGCGAAGTACGCGCTCGCCACGCCCAAGGCCTCCGCCGAGGCCGTGCCGTTCATGACGAAAGGCACCGCCACCGCGTTCCCCTACCTCGACGGGCGAGCCGCGATCTACGCGAAGACCACCAACTTCGACTACACGGTTCCGCGCGAGGGGACGTACGCGTCGCTGGGTTCGCTCGCCGTCCCGGTAGGCGCCGAGCACAAGGAAGCCGCCCACAAGTTCATCGACTACTGGCTGTCCGCGGAGGTGCAGCAGCGCTGGGCCCTCGCCTACAACGTGGGGCCGGCGATCACCGGCCTGCAGTTCCCGGCCGAGTTCGCCGCCAAGCACATCACCACTCCCGCACAGCTCGACAAGCTCAAGATCGCCGATCCGGCCACGGTCATGAAGAACCGGACGGCGTGGGGTCAGGAGTGGGCGGAGGCTGTGCGATGACAGCGGCCACGCTGAGTCCGCTCACCCGTAGCGCGGCCCACCACCCGACACGCTCGGCCCTCCCCTGGCTCACGCTGCCCGCGACTGTGTGGGTACTGGCGATCTTCGCGGTCCCGACCGCGATCCTGCTGGCCAGCAGCGTGCTCACGTACGACGGCGCCGCGGTCACCGGATCGCTCACGTTCACCAACTACCGGGACCTGTTCGTCGACGGCTACTTCCGGTCGGTCCTTTGGGACACCGTCTGGATGTCGACCGCGGTCGGAGTGGTCTGTACGGCGGCCGGCCTGCTCGTCGCGCACTACGTCGTACGGTCCGGCTCGCGGGCACGCACACTCGTCCTGCTGATCGTCGTGTCGCCTCTTGTGTCGAGTGTCGTCGTACGCACCTATGGATGGCTGGTCGTGCTCCAGGACGACGGGCTGGTCAACAAGATGCTGCTGTGGAGCGGGCTCGCCAACGAGCCGGTCCCCTTCATCGGTTCACGCTTCGCCGTGGTTCTCGGACTCGTCCACGTGCTGCTCCCGTTTGCGGTGTTCACCGCGATGTCGAGCGTGCAAAGCGTCGACCCGGTGCTCGAACGCGCGTCGCGGGATCTCGGCGCCGGCCCGGCGGCCACGTTCCTCCGGATCACGCTCCCGCTGATCCGGCCCGGCCTGATCGCCGGGTTCATGCTGACGTTCGCGATCAGCCTCGGCGCCTACGCGTCGGCCGCCGTGCTCGGAGGTGGGCGGGTGCAGACGCTCGCGACTCTCGTGCGCGACCGCATGGTCGTCAGCCTCGAATGGGGACAGGCCGCCGCGATCTCGGTGGTCATCCTCGCGGTCGGCGCCCTGATCGTGGCCGTCCTGCTGCTGGCCGGCCGCCGGTCCCGGAAGGAGGCGTGAGCATGCCGATCCGCCCCTGGCCGGTCCTGCGCGGCGTACTGCTCGTGCTGGTCCTCGCCTTCATCGCGGTGCCGATGCTGGTCGTGGTCTGGACCTCGATCCAGCCCGACGTCTACCCCGCCTTCCCACCGAGCGGCATTTCGCTTCGCTGGTGGAACGACGCGCTCACGCAGGGAGTGGCTGCTGCCGATGGCCTTGTCCGCCGAGGTCGCGCTCGCCTCCGCCGCCTGCGCGCTGGTGATGGGCACCGCCGCGGCGTACGCCTTGGCTCGCGGCAGCATCCGTGGGCGCGGCGTGCTCGAGGGGTTTCTCGCCAGCCCGTTGCTGCTGCCCGAGATCGTGATCAGCCTGTCCGTGGTCCAGCTCGTCTCGATGCTCGGCGCGCGTGGACTGATCGGCCCCACCTTGCTCGTCGCGACGCATGCGTTAGTGGGCATTCCGTTCGTACTGCGAACTGTCGGAGTCAGCCTGCTCGGAGTCGCCCAAGTCTGGGAGCGCGCTGCTCGCGACCTCGGCGCCTCGGCCTGGCGGGCCTTCTACACCGTCACGCTGCCGCTGATGCGGTCCGGCATGTTCGCCGGGGCGCTGTTCGCCTTCATCGTGTCCTTCAACAACGTGGAACTCTCGCTGTTCCTCACCACCCGCTCGTCGAGCACGCTGCCGATCAGCCTCCTGCAGTACATGGAGTACGAGTACTCGCCGACCTTGGCCTGTGTCGCCGTCACCAGCGTCCTCGGCATCTGCGTCATCGCCGGCGTCGCGTCCCGGTTCGTCCGCCTGACCGAGTTCCTTCACGGAGGTAGCAAATGAGCGCGCCCGCTCGCATCGCCGACGAGACCGTCACGCCGGCGGCGACCACCGGACACGCCGTCAGCCTGCGCGGCGTCCGCAAGCAGTTCGGGTCCGCGGTGGCCGTCGAGTCTCTCGACCTCGACGTCCATCCTGGCGAGTTCCTGACCCTGCTCGGCCCCTCGGGCTGCGGCAAGACGACGACCCTCAACATGGTCGCGGGGTTCCTGACACCGGACGGCGGCCGGATCCAGCTCGACGGGCACGACGTGCACCGGCTGCCGCCGGACAAGCGGGACACCGCGATGGTCTTCCAGCAGTACGCGCTGTTCCCGCACCTGACCGTCGGGCAGAACGTGGCCTACGGGCTGCGGATGCGCAAGTGCGCGAAGGCCGAGATCCGGACCCGGGTGGCGGACGCGCTCGAGCGTGTCGGTCTGGCCGGGCGGGGAGACCGGCGACCCAGTGAGCTCTCCGGTGGACAGCAGCAGCGGGTTGCGCTGGCCAGGGCAATCGTCGTACGGCCGAAGGTCCTGCTGTTCGACGAGCCGCTGTCCAACCTCGACCTCAAGTTGCGGGAGCAACTCCGGCTGGAGATCAAGCACCTGCAGCGCGAGCTCGGCATCACCTCGATCTTCGTCACCCATGACCAGACCGAGGCATTGGTGATGAGCGACCGGATCGCGGTGATGCGGGACGGCCGCATCGAGCAGCTCGACACGCCCGACAAGATCTACCACCAGCCGGTCAGCGCGTTCGTGGCCGGATTCGTGGGGCAGTCGAACCTGCTGTCCGGCGTGTGCACCGAAGCCGGCAACGGCGAGTGCACGGTCCGGCTGTCCACGTCGCACATCGTTCGCGCCCGGGCCACGGGCGGGCTGACTGACGGCGACGCCGTTCAGGTCCTGCTCAGGCCAGAGGCTCTCCGGCTGGCGGATCCGCAGCCCGGTCCGTCGATCGACGGCACGGTCGTCGAGCTCGTCAACGAAGGCAGCCTCGCCACCGTCGTGCTGGAGATCGCCGAGGGGCTTCGGCTGCGGGTCGCCGTACCCGATCCCGGCGCTCGCACCCTGCCCAGCGTTGGCGAACACACCACCGTCTCGATCCCCGCGGGCGCCGCACGTGCGCTGCGCGCCGCCCACTGAATCCCAGAAGGAGAACAGGAATCACATGGTTGAACATGTCGTTGTCATCGGTGCCGGCGTCTACGGCGCGGCAGTGACCGCAGAGCTGGTACGGCGTGGCGCCCGAGTCACCGTCGTCGACTCCGGAGCGCCCGCGGGCGGCACGTCCGGCGCGACCTTCTCGTGGACAAACTCCAACGGCAAGCAGCCGCACGCGTACCACGAGCTGAGCGTCGCGGGCATGGACGCACACCGAAAGCTGGCCGCCGAGGTCGCGGGCAGCGACTGGTACCACGAGGGCGGCAATCTGGAGTGGGGCGGCGACGACCGCGAGCGCGAGCAGCTGCGGGCGAAGGTCTCCGGACTCCTGGACTACGGGTACGACGCGCGGTGGCTGACCCGGGCGGAGGCGCTGCGGCTCGAGCCCGATCTCAATCCCGACGAGCTGCCCGCCGACGAGATCGCCTACTTCCCCACCGAGGGCTGGATCGAGCCCGCGCGGCTCATCGGTCACCTGCTCGCCGGCGCGGGAGCCGACGTGATCTGGAACGACGCCGTGTCGGGATTCGAGGTGGACAACGGCTTTGTCCGGGCAGTCCAACTCGCCTCCGGCCGGCGCCTGACCGCGGATGCGGTGGTGAACTGCGCGGGACCGAAGGCTGCCGGTATCGCCGAGCTGGCCGGGCTGGTCCTGCCGATGCGCAACACCCTCGGCGTGCTGATCTACACCTCGCCGGTCGCGGTCGCGGTGTCCCGCGTGATCCACGCGCCCCACGTCCACTTGCGTCCGGACGGCGCCGGACGGCTGTTGCTGCACACCCACGAGATCGACGGCGCGGCCAGCGTTTCCAAGACTGGTGAGATCAGTGTCGATCCGGCCGCGGTCGACAAGGTGCTCGAGGCCGGATGCGCCCTCTACGCAGGGATTCGGGCCGCAAAGGTGGAAAGCGTGCGGGTCGGCGAGCGCCCCATCCCCGCTGACGGACTGCCAGTGCTGGGCCGTGCCCTCGAACTGCCCAACTTCCACTTCTCCGTCTCGCACAGCGGCGCGACCCTGAGCGTCCACGCCGGCGCCCTCGTCGCGGCCGAAGTGCTCGGCGAGGACCACGGTCAGGAGCTGGCCGCGTTCCGCTTCGAGCGGCTTGGTTCCGATGAGGCGGTTCGATGACGACGACCGTCGTACGCGGCTGCGACCTGGTCGACGGCCGCAGCCAGGAACTCAGATCCGGGATCGACATCGTGCTGGGAGGGGACACGATCCGGGAGATCGTGCCCACCCGGCCGGCCGAGACCTACAGCAGAGTCGACGAGATCGTCGAAGCCGACGGCAAGCTGGCGATTCCGGGTCTGATCAACAACCACACCCACGGCACCGCGTACGGGCCGCTCTTCCCGAGCGGACACGAAGGGCTGTCGCCCGAGCAGGTGCACGCCAACCTCGACCGGCACCTGCTGGAGGGTACGACGACGGTGCTCTGCGTCGACGGGTTCGTCACCGCCGAGGCTCTCGCCCGGACGAACGAGACGCACCCGCTCAACATCAAGCTCGCCTCGTGCAACACCCCGGCTTGTCTGGAGGCAGCGACCATCGCCGACGGTGGTGGGCTCGCCGAGGAGAACCGCACCTTCACCGCCCGCCGGGCTGTCGATGCGGGAGCGGTCGCACTCGGCGAGATCGGTGCGGGTCACACCTTGGGCGGTGGTGGCGCGAGCTACATGTACATCCCCGCCGAGGTGCACAAGCGCACCGGGGTGACGATCACCCCACGGCAGGCAGACGCGCTCAAGGTCGCGGTGCTCGGACGGCACATCTCCGCCACCTCGTTCGACCGGGACGCGGTCGAAGAGGCGCTCGCAGCCGCGGGGCTGTCCGGCAAGCTGTCCGTCGAGGAGATCCAGGACATCGTGTCGGGCATCATCCTGCCGGCGTTCGACATCGCGTTGCACGGCCTGGCCGAAGCCGCCGACCAGGCTCGGCGCGCCGGTGTTCCGGTGCTGGTGCACAACGCGGCCGCGTCGATGACCCAGGTCGCCGCGATCGCGAAGACCGACGTGGCACTGATCGCGGGACACTCCAACCACTCGAGCTTCGACCTGCGGGAGGCTGTGGAGCACGCCGTACGGCTCAAGGAAGCGGGAGCGATCGTGGACGTCTCAACGCTTGACACGTTCGGTGCGCAACGGCTCACGACAGGACCTGAGTTGCTCTTCGAGCTGTTCACCGCCGGGCTGGTCGACACCATCTCGACCGACTACGCCGGCGGACACCACGACTCGATCCTGCTCGCGATCGACCGGTCGACGAAAGCCGGAGTCGTCACGCTGCCGGCAGCCATCGCGATGGCGACCGCGAACGTGGCCGACGCCATCCCGGGAGTGGCGCCGCGACGCGGCCACCTCGCTCCGGGTACGATCGCCGACCTTGTGCTGACCGACCCGGCGGAGCTGGATCGAGTGGACAGCGTGATCGTCGGCGGTGAGATGGTGGTCCGCGACGGTCAACGCGTATCCGCCTGACGGACCCGGCAGGAGAGGGGGAGGTGTGAAGCGAGCGACCATCGGCGACGTCGCGGCCGCGGCGGGTGTCTCCGTGGCCACGGTGTCCCGCGTCCTGAACGGCGGCCAGGTCAAGGAGGCGACGGCGACCAAGGTCTGGGAAGAGGTGAACCGCCTCGACTACAGCCCGAACGCCCTCACCAAGAGCATCTTCGCCGGGCGTTCGAGCACGATCGGCGTGGTGATCGACGACCTGTCCAGCCCGTTCTACCTCGACCTGATGCGGGGTATCGAGGAGGTCGCCGCGGCCAACGGCAGCCTGGTCATGTTCGCGAACACCTTCCGGCACGTCGATCGCGAGGTCGGTCAGGTCCAGACCATGAACGAGCAGCGCGTGCGCGGCCTGATCGTGACCACCGGCGACGCCACCGACGCCAGGACGCGCCGGATGGCCGAGGGCGGCACGCCCTGCGTGATCATCGCGCGGTCGGTGCCGGACCCACCGCACCGCCTGCACTCGGTCCGCCTGGACAACGTCGAGGCCGGCCGGTTGATGGCGGGGCACCTGGTCAGCTGCGGGCGGACGTCGGTCGGCGTGATCTCGGCGAGCCGGCGTCCGACCCAGATCGAGCGCACGGCAGGACTGCGGCAAGGGCTGGCCGAGGCCGGCCTCGACCTGCCCGAGGACGCCGTTGCGATCGCGAACTCCGGGCAAGAGGTCGACGGCGCCATGGACGCGCTGCTGCGACGCGCCGCCGACCGCCGTACGCCGCTGGACGCCATCGTCTGCAACACCGGCCGGTTGACGGCCGCCGTACATGGCGCCTTGACCAGGCGTGGCCTCGTGATCCCGGACGACATCGCGTTCCTGAGCCTCGACGACTTCCCGTGGGCCGAAGCTCTCGGGATCACGGTCATCGCCCAACCGGCGGATCTGATGGGGCAGCGAGCGGCCGAGCTCATCGTCGAGAACCCGGACCGGGCGGTTCAGCTGGACTTTGCCCCGACCTTGATCCCCCGTACCTCGTGCGGCGAGGACGCCTAGCTCTCCCGTCGCGTGTCAGGGCGGTGGCGGCCCCGTGTCAGGGCGGACCGGGATGGTTGCTGCCATGAGCGCGACCACACGGTACGAGGGAGATATCACGATGGAAACTCGCAGCACTGGCTTCTGCGCAACAGGAGTACGCAGACTGCACGACGTACTGCAGCGGCATGTCGACGCCGGGAAGATCCCCGGGGTCGTAGCGCTGGTCAGCCAGGGCGGCGAGACGCACGTCGAGGCGATCGGGACGATGCGTCACGACGGTGGCGCCGACGTACGGCGGGACACGATCTTCCGGATGGCGTCGACGTCCAAGCCGCTCTCGATCGCGGGAGCGATGGTCCTGCTCGACGAGTGCAGGCTGCGGCTGGACGACTCGGTCGAGCAGTGGCTGCCCGAACTCGCCAACCGGCAGGTGCTGAAGCGGATCGACGGTCCGCTCGACGACACCGAGCCGGCGCGGCGGCCGATCACCGTGCGGGACGTGCTGACCTCGACGTTCGGGCTCGGCATGGACATGACGGTGCTGGGCACTCCGATCATGGGCGCGGTCTTCGAGCAGGGGCTCACCCCGAACCTCCCGGAGCCGATGCCCGAGCCGGACGAGTGGATGCGCCGGCTGGGCACGCTGCCGCTGATGCATCAGCCCGGTGAGCAGTGGCAGTACCAGATCAGCAGCGACCTGGTCGGCGTACTCGTCGCCAGGGTCGCCGGCCAGTCGTTCGAGTCGTTCCTGCGGGAGCGCGTCTTCGAGCCGCTGGGCATGAAGGACACCGGCTTCCACGTCCCCGAGGACAAGATCGACCGGCTGCCGGACCTCTACGCCCCCGACCCGCAGACCGGCGAGTTCCTGGTGTGGGACGAGGCCAAGGGCGGCCGGTGGAGCCAGCCGCCGGCGTTCCCGGGCGGCGGCGGTGGGCTCGTGTCCACCGCTGACGACTACCAGGCCTACTTCCAGATGCTGCTGAACGGCGGGACGCACGGGAACGAGCGGATCCTGTCCCGGGCCGCTGTCGAGCTGATGACTACCAACCGCCTCACGCCGGAGCAGACCGCTGCCCGGACTGCGTTGGCCCGGGACAACGTCCACGTGTCGTTCGGCCAGGGGCAGCACGGTGGTTGGGGTTTCGGGATGGCGGTCCGCACGTACCGCGGTGACTACGCACCGATCGGCCAGTTCGGCTGGGACGGCGGCAGCGGCACCTCGACGTACGCCGACCCGACCAACCAACTCACCGGAATCCTGCTCACCCAGGTGGGTGCCTCCGCCCCCCACTCGATCCACCTGATGCACGACTTCTGGACCACGCTCTACCAGGCCATCGACGACTGACACCTGAGCCCAAGGCCGGGGGCGGTCCCGGCCTTGGGTGTGGTCAGCCGGTGTGGAGGATTCGGAAGTGAGCGGGGTCGGCCGGGTCTCGGTCGACTACCTGGACCGGTGGCCAGGTCCATTGCCAGACGTTGATGCCCGGGGTGCGGGAGAAGCGGATCTGGCCGCGGGTGCCTTCGAGGTCTACGTCCGGCCAGGCTTTGGGCTTGTCGAGGATTTCCGCGAGTACGGCGATCGCGTCGTAGCCCTCGTAGGCGACGAAGGACGGTGGGGCCCCCAGGTGGTCGCGGAGCTTCTTCTCGACTTGGGCGCCGAGTGGGGTGAGGTGCTCGGGGAGGTAGCGGAGGAACGGGACCGCGTTGCCGTCGTCGCCTAGCAACGTCGCCCATTCGTCGAACTCGGGTTGGCCGGCTGGAGCGCCGATCAGGGTGCCGGCGAGGCGCTGGTCGCCGCGGACCGCTTTCACGATTGGCACAGCTGGATCTGGGATGCCTACCAGAAGGAGCAAGGCGGTTGCTTGGTTGGCGACGATTTCGTCGCAGACCTCTGCCGGGGTGAGGGCGGCCATGTCGAGTTCGACGACTGTGCCGCCGTGTGAGGCGAGGTAGTCCTGCAGGATGCGGGTCCCGGTTGCCCAGTAGACGCTCGGCTGGGTCGCTACGGCGATTCGGGTGTGGCCTGCGCTGAGGAGGAAGTCGGCGTAGATCGTCCAGCCGCGCGACTGCGGCGGGGAGAGGCGGGCTACCCAGTCGGTCGGCTGTTCGGTGAGCGCGTCGAGGACGGCTGACGAGCAGAGGTACGGCAGGCCGAGCGCGTCGGCCCGCGCGGCAACGGAGCGAGCGACGACGCTGTGATACTCCCCCACCAACGCAGCCACGCCCAGATCCGCCAGCTCATCCACGGCATCCGCGGCGCGCTGCGGGTCGGCCGCGGTGTCTCTCACCACCAACTCAAGCGTCCGTCCGCCGATACCACCGGCGTCGTTGACCCCGCTCACGCCCAGCTCAAGCCCGGCAAGCAGATGCCGCCCTGCCTCAACCCAACCAGGCCGACTGAGCGGAACGAGAGCCCCTACCTGAACCGACAATCCCACCTGGCTGACCATGCCCCACATTGCATCCGCCCCCACCACCAACCAGCAAACGGATTACCCACTCCCCGAGTCAGGCGGGGCGGTCGCTCGCGGCGGTGGGCGGTGGCGGAGCACGTGTCGCCGGGGCGCGGGAAGGAAGTGAGGCATTGCCCGCGGTTGGTTGTCGGGCGCACTATCGAGGTGTGATGTGAGTCACAAACACCTGGATGGGGTCTGGAGGTAGGCGGATGACCGGGACCAGGACGCACCTGACCGCGGAGCGGGCGCCGTGTGGGCGGGTGGGTGACGCGGACCGGAGCCAGGAGGACGACTTCGAGGGGTTCCGGATGGACGACGTGCGGTACGCGTGCGGGTGCCGCCGGATCCGGCACGAGTTTCATGACGGGAGCGTGCGGATCCAGACCGTGCGGCACGACGGCAAGATCCTGATGGACGAGCACAGCGGCGATCACGAAGCCTGACGGGGCGGGCCCAGACGATGACATTTCACGACGTCGTGGTGATTGGTGGCGGCGGCGCGGGGTTGCGGGCTGCCATCGCGGTGGCGGAGACGAATCCGGCGCTGCGGGTGGCGGTGGTGTCGAAGGTCTATCCGATGCGCAGTCACACGGTGTCGGCGGAGGGCGGGGCCGCGGCGGTGGCGGCGGACGACGACTCGCTCGACGAGCACGCCTACGACACGGTGTCCGGCAGCGACTGGTTGTGCGACCAGGACGCGGTCGAGGCGTTCGTGCAGGAGGCGCCGCGGGAGTTGCTGCGGCTGGAGCACTGGGGTTGCCCGTGGAGCCGGCAGCCGGACGGGCGGATCGCCGTCCGGGCGTTCGGCGGGATGAAGAAGATGCGCACCTGGTTCGCCGCCGACCGGACCGGGTTCCACCTGCTGCACACGCTGTTCCAGACCGCGCTGTCCTACTCCGACATCGTCCGGTACGACGAGTGGTACGTCACCAAGATCCTGGTCGACGACGGACGCGCGTACGGCGTCGTCGCGATCGAGCTGTCGACCGGCCGGATCGAGACCATCACGGCGAGCGCGGTGATCGTGTGCACCGGCGGATGCGGCCGGGTGTACCCGTTCACCACGAACGCGAACATCAAGACCGGTGACGGGATGGCGCTCGCCCTCCGCGCCGGCGCCGCGCTGAAGGACATGGAGTTCGTCCAGTACCACCCGACCGGCCTGCCCTTCACCGGCATCCTGATCACCGAGGCGGCCCGCGCCGAAGGCGGCTGGCTGCTCAACAAGGACGGCTACCGCTACCTGCAGGACTACGACCTCGGTACGCCGTCCCCGACCCCGGTGATGCGCAGCATGGAGCTGGGTCCACGCGACCGCCTGTCGCAGGCGTTCGTGCACGAGCTCGACAAGGGCCGCACGATCGACACGCCGTACGGGCCGGTCGTGAACCTGGACCTGCGGCACCTGGGCGCGAAGCTGATCGACGCCAAGCTGCCGTTCGTCCGGGAGCTGTGCTCGAAGTACCAGAACATCGACCCGGTCAAGGAGCTCGTGCCGGTCCGCCCGGTCGTGCACTACATGATGGGCGGCATCCACACCGACATCCGCGGCGCCACCTCGCTCGAGGGCCTGTACGCCGCCGGCGAGGTGGCCTGTGTCAGCATCAACGGCGCGAACCGGCTGGGATCGAACTCGTTGCCCGAGTGCCTCGTCTTCGGCAACCGGGCCGGCCGGGCCGCGTCGGTGTTCGCCGGCCGCTACCGCAACGTCGTACCGAAGGCGATCGAGGCGCAGGGCCGGGACGAGGTACGGCGGCTGACCGACGAGCTGGCCCGGCACGCCGAGGGGCACGAGCGGATCGCGGACATCCGGACCGAGATGCAGAACACGATGGAGACCGGCGCCGGCATCTACCGGGACGGCGACTCGCTGGCGAAGGCGGCCGAGCAGCTCGCGGAGCTCCGGCTGCGCTTCACCCATGCCGCGATCGACGACCACAGCACGAGGTTCAACACCGAGCTGATCGCCCTGCTGGAGCTCGACTTCATGCTGGACGTTGCCGAGAGCATCATCGCCTGCGCGCTGCGCCGGGAGGAGTCGCGGGGCGCCCACCAGCGCGTCGACTTCCCGGCTCGCGACGACGAGCGGTTCCTGGCGCACTCACTGGTACGGCGGGACCCCGACGGCACCAGCCGCGTCACGTACCTTCCGGTGACCATCACCCGCTGGCCGCCGGGAGAACGGGTGTACGGGAGGTAGAGATGGCAGACGAGATCACCCTCGAGGTAGCGCGCTACCGGCCCGAGCAGGACTCCGAGCCGGTGCTGCAGTCCTACCAGGTGCCGCTGCGCGAGCACTGGGCGGTGCTGGACGGTCTGTCGTACATCAAGGACCAACTGGACGGCACGCTGTCGTTCCGGTGGTCGTGCCGGATGGGCATCTGCGGTAGCTGCGGCATGACGATCAACGGCGAGCCGCAGCTGAGCTGCGCGACCTTCCTGACCGACTACGCGCCCGGTCCGGTGCGGGTGGAGCCGTTGCGCAACTTCCCGGTGATCCGCGACCTGGTCATCGACATCGACGACTTCATGACCAAGCTGCCGACGGTCAAGCCGTGGCTGGTGCGTGAGGTGCACAGTCCGGTCGAGGAGGGCGAGTACCTGCAGACACCGGAGGAGCTGGACGAGTACAAGCAGTTCAGCATGTGTATCAACTGCATGCTGTGCTACTCGGCCTGCCCGGTCTACAGCCTCGAGCCGGAGTTCATCGGACCGGCCGCGATCGCGTTGGCCCAGCGGTACAACCTCGACTCGCGCGACGAGGGAGCCGACGAGCGTCTCGCCGTACTGTCGTCGCCGGAAGGGATCTGGGCCTGCACGTTCGTCGGCGAGTGCAGTGCGGCGTGCCCGAAGGACGTGGATCCGGCGGGCGCGATCCAGCGGTACAAGCTGACCGCGGCGACGCAGTCGATCAAGGACCTGCTGATGCCGCGGAGCCGGCGATGAGCACGTACCAGCGGCCGCTCAACCTGTTCTGGTGGCTCGAGCGCCGGTCGTACCTGCTGTTCGTGCTGCGTGAGTTGAGCTGCGTCTTCGTCGCGTGGTTCGTGGTCTTCCTGCTCCTGCTGGTGAAAGCGGTCAGCGACGGGCCGGCGGCGTACCAGGACTTCCTCGACTGGAGCGGGCAGTGGTGGATGATCGCGATCAACGTGATCGCGCTGCTGTTCGTGCTGCTGCACACGGTCACCTGGTTCGGCCTGGCGCCGCGGGCGATGGTGATCCGGCTGCGCGGGCAGCGGATACCACCGCCTCAGGTCGTCGTCGGGCACTACCTGTTGTGGCTGGTGCTGTCGGCCGTCGTCGCCTGGCTGGTACTGCGATGAACCGCCGCCGCCCGTACCCGGAACCGCTGCTCTGGATGCTGTTCAGCTCCGGCGGCATGGTCGCCGCGTTGATGGTGCCGATCCTGCTGTTCCTGTTCGGCATCGCATTCCCCCTGGACCTGCTGTCGCCGCCGGATCACTCGCATCTGCTGGCGATACTGCGGAACTGGATCACCCGGCTGGTGCTGTTCGGGCTGTGCGCGCTGTGCCTGTTCCACTGGGCGCATCGCTTCCGCTTCACCCTGTACGACGGGCTCCAGCTCAAGCGGTACGGCGTACCCATCGTGGTGCTGTGTTACGGCGGCGCCGTAGCCGGGACCGTGGTCGCCGCCGCACTCCTGCTGTCCGTTTGACTGAGCCGCTCACCGAGCGTAGTGACGTAGGGTCTGCGGCATGCGGGAGATCGTGGTGATCGGCGTCGGTGCGGGCGATCCGGAGCAGGTGACGATGCAGGCCGTGTCGGCGCTGAACCGGGTCGACGTGTTCTTCGTGCTGGACAAGGGCGAGGTCAAGCAGGAGCTGGTCGACCTGCGGGCGGAGATCCTGCGCCGGTACGCGACGGACAAGGACTACCGGGTCGTTGTCGGCCGCGATCCCGAGCGGGACCGGACCACCAGCGCGTACGTCGAAGCCGTCGACGACTGGCGGCGGCGCCGGGCCGACGTGTGCGCGGAGCTGATCGCGTCGGAGCTCGGCGAGGACCAGGTCGGCGCGTTCCTGGTCTGGGGTGACCCGTCGCTGTACGACAGCACGCTGGCGATCCTGGACGATATCCTGGCGCGGGGTGAGCTGGCGTTCGAGGTCGAGGTGATCCCGGGGATCAGCAGCGTATCCACGCTGGCGGCGCGGCACCGGGTCGGCCTGAACCAGGTCGGCCGGCCGATCCAGATCACCACCGGCCGCCGGCTGGCGAAGGCGTGGCCCGAGGACGTGGACGACGTGGTCGTGATGCTGGACGCGCAGACCGCCTTCACCGAACACCTCGACCAGGACGCAGACATCTACTGGGGCGCCTACCTGGGCACACCCGACGAGCTGCTCATCTCAGGCCCCCTCCGCGAGGTCGCCCCCGAGATCGAGAAGCTCCGAGCCGAAGCCCGGGATCGCAAAGGCTGGATCATGGACACCTACCTCCTTCGTAGACACAACGACAACAACTAGCCGCCTCGGGCCCAGGTCGACCACACTGCAGCTTCTGGTCAGGCGTCCGGTGATCGGCGGAGCAGTAGGGCGACGGTGAGTATGAGCGCTGCGAGGACGAAGGCGGCGGCTGCGAGCCACGCGGCGCCGTACCCGTCCCGGAGAGCCAGTGCGTCGCTCGCGCCGTCAGCCAACCGACTGGCGGTTGTCGACGCGGCCAGCGTGGCTAGTACGGCGGTGCCGACCGCAGCGCCGGCCTGCTGCGCAGTGTTGTTGAGCCCGGAGGCCAGACCGGCGTCACCGGGTTCGGCACCCGACATGGCGAGCATGATCGCGGCCGGGATGGCCAGACCGATGCCGGCGCCCATCACCGCGAGCACTGGCGCGACGTTGACGACGTACGAGCCATCGACAGGCGCCTGGCTGATCCAGAGCAGGGCAACCAGGAAGGCGGCGAGTCCAGCGGTCAGCATGACGCGCGGGCCGAAGCGGACTGTCAGGCGCGGTGCGATGGACAGCGACATCACGGCGTTCATCAGCGGCGCAGGGAGGAACGCCAGGCCAGTGGTGAGCGAGTCGTAGCCCAGCACGCGCTGCACATACAGCGCGGTCGTGAACTGGAAGCCGAAGCCGGCTGCGAACAGCAGCACCACGACGACGTTCGCCACCGTCACCTGGCGCTTGCGGAAGATGTGCAGTGCGAGCAGGGGGTTGGCGATGCGCGCCTGACGCAGTACGAACGCCGCCAGCAACAACACCGAGACCACAGCCAGGACGAGCGTGCGCAGGAGCGACGCGTGCGGCTCAGCGGTCTGGACGATCGTGTAGACGCCAAGCGAGAGTCCTGCGGTCACCAGTACGGCGCCCAGCACGTCAGCACCGTTGCCGAGGCCCATGCCCTGCTCCCCCGCCAGCACGCGTACGGCGAACGCCAGCGAGAGCAGGCCGATCGGCACGTTGATCAGGAACGCCCAGTGCCAGCCGACCGTCTGGGTGATCACGCCGCCGAAGATCAGGCCGATGGACGCGCCACTCGCCGCGGTGAAGCTGTAGACACCCATCGCGCGGGCCTGCTCACCCGGAGCCGGGAACAGCTTGACGATCATGCCGAGGATGACGGCGGACGCGAGCGCCCCGCCGACGCCCTGCAGGAACCGCCCGGCGATCAGCATCTCGGCGCTGGTGGCGACGCCGCACAGCAGCGAGGCGGCGGTGAACAGGCCGAGCCCGGCGACGAAGACGCGCTTGCTGCCGAGCAGGTCGCCGATCCGGCCGGCCAGCAGCAGGAGGCCGGCGAAGGCGATCAGGTACGAGTTCATCACCCAGGCCAGGCCGGCCTGCGAGAAGCCGAGGTCCTCCTGGATGGTCGGCAGCGCGACGGTCACCACGGTGCCGTCGAGGATGATCATCAGCTGCATGACGCACAGCACGATCAGGGCTTTCACCCGGCCTGGGTGATCGATCGTGGGTGCGGGGGTTGCCGAAGTAGTCGTCATGAAAACGACCATAACAGATAGTTTCGTAGCAGACGATCTATTGGTGGATCATGGGGTGCGCTGGCGTGCTCGCCGTACCGGCTGCGCCTCGACCGGAGTGGAAAGGTGGCCGTCGACGAGCTCGGCGAGGGCGTTCACGAACGGCGTGCGCTGGTCGGCGGCGAGCGCGGCCAGGGCCTCGGCGTGCACCCGGTCGACGATGCGCTGGCCCTCGTGCGCGATCTTGGCGCCGGCGTCGGTGACCGCGATGATCCGGGCCCGGCGGTCGGTGGCCGACGGTTTGCGCTCGGCATACCCGGCCTTCTCCAGCGCGTCGACGGTGACGACCATGGTCGTCTTGTCCAGGTACGCGAGCTCGGCGATCTGGATCTGTGTCCGCTCCGCCTCGAGCGCGTGCCGCAGGACGCACTGCATCCGCAGCGTCAGCCCGACCTCCGCCAACGCGGCAGACAACTGCGTCTCGAGCACATGACCCGCGTGAGTCAGGTAGCCGGTGAGGTCAGGAACAGTCCGAGCTGGGGTTGCCGCCATACCTCGAGACTATCCCGCGACAGATAATCCCGCACCGGATCATTCTCCCGCGGCGCCGTTGATGAACGAACTGGAAGCACCCGACCACGGCGTCCCGCAGGGCCAGGTCAGCCGCCGGCCAGGCCGGTCTCTCAGTGCCATGCGGCTGACCCTCGCACAGCCCACCGACAGACCGCGGTGGCGGGAATGCGACGTGGACGGCGAGGGCGTGAAGTCGCCGGTGTTCGCGCGGCGGGGCGGGTGGGGTGGAGGGCATGGCGACTGGGACGACGGTGCGGGCTGGGGTGCGGGAGTGGCTGGGAGTTGGGGCGGTGACGTTCGGGATCTTCTCGATCGTCACGGCGGAGATGTTGCCGGTGGGGCTGCTCGGGCCGATGGGCAGCAGTTTCGGGCTCTCGGCCGGGCGGACGGGGTGGTTGATGACCATGCCGGGGCTGGTCGCCGCGGTGGCGGCGCCGGTGGTGACGGTGGCGACCGCGCGGCTCGACCGGCGGGTGATGTTGTGCGCGCTGATGCTCGTGCTGGCCGCGGCCGACCTGCTCGCGGCCACTGCGTCGGCCTACTGGCTGGAGTTGCTGTCGCGCGTCCTGGTCGGGCTGGTGATCGGCGGGTTCTGGTCCATCGGTGCCGGTCTTGCCGGGCGTCTGGTGCCGGAGCGGTCCGCGGTGCGAGCCACGGCGGTGATCTTCTCGGCGGTGCCGTTGGGCTCGGTCCTCGGCGTACCGGCCGGCACCTACCTCGGCGACATCGCGGGCTGGCGTACGGCGTTCGCCGTACTCGGCCTGCTGACGCTCGCCGTGCTGGGCGGGCTCTATGCCTTCGTGCCTCCGCTACCCCCACTACAGGTGACCCGTCCGGCGGTACTGCAGGCAGCGCTGAGACAGCGCGGCACCGGAGTGGCCCTGGCACTCACCTGTCTGATCGTGACAGCACACTTCGGCACGTACACCTACGTCACGACATTCCTGCGAGAGTTCCTGCAGCCGGAGCTGCTCAGTGGGCTGCTGCTCGTGTACGGCGTGGCTGGACTGGTTGGCAACCTCGTCGCCGGGAGCAGCGCCGGACGGCACCTGCATGCGACGTTCCTGACCTGCGCGGGGCTCATCGCTGCCGCCACGCTGCTACTGCCCGTCCTCGGACGCAGTACGGCGGGAGCGGTGGTCCTCCTGGTCGTCTGGGGGCTCGGGTACGGCGGCGTGCCCGTCTGCTCGATGAGCCTGTTCGCCAGGGCGCTCCCCCGGACCCGAGAGGCGGCGACGGTGTTGTTCACCTCGTCGTTCCAGTCGACGCTGTCCGCCGGTGCTCTGCTGGGCGGCCTCGTCGTCGACGCGTGGTCTGCCTCGGTCGCGATGGTCTGCGGCGGGCTGTGCGCTCTGCTTGCCTGCACCGTGCTGCTGAGGTTCAGAAGGTCCACGTAGCATCTCGTGGGTGCGTAGGACTGAGGCGGATCGGTGCCCTGGGGTGCTGGCGGTGCATGAGGCGGCCGATGGTGGGCTGGCTCGGGTGCGGGTGCCGGGCGGGGCGCTGACCGTCGAGCAGCTCGACGTACTGCGTTTGGCGGCAGCTGAACTGGGTGACGGCCGGCTCGAGCTGACCTCGCGGGGGAACGTACAGGTCAGAGGCCTGACGGCGGACGGCCCGCGGGAGCTGTCGCAGCGGTTGTACGACGCCGGACTGCTCCCGTCGATCTCGCACGAGCGCGTCCGCAACATCCTGGCGTCACCGCTCTCCGGTCTGGACGACCAGAGCAGGTACGACGTGATACCGCTGGTCAGCGCGGTTGATGAAGCGTTGTGCTCGCGGTCGGGGCTTGCTGAGCTGCCCGGGCGGTTCCTGTTCGCGCTGGACGACGGGCGTGGGGATTTGAGTGGGCTGCAGGCGGATGTGGTGGCGCGTGCGGTGGACGAGCGCGGGGCAGTCCTCAGCCTGGGTGCGCTCGGGGTGCGGGTGAGTTGGGCTGAGGTTCCTGAGGTGATGGTCGCGGTGGCGGAGGCGTTCCTGGCGGAGCGCGCCGGCCAGGAGTGGCGGATCGCCGAGCTCGACGACGGCGAACGCCGGATCCTGGACCGGCTCGGACTCCATACAACCGAAGACCTTCCAACGGCAACCTCGACGCTCACCGCCGGCCAGCACGGGGCCGCGATGGTGGTGACCGTGCCGTTGGGCAGCCTTGGGCAGGAGCAAGCGGCCGTCGTCGCCGACGTGGCCGAGGCGGTCCGGATCACGCCGTGGCGGTCCCTGGTGCTGGTCGACAGCGCTGACCACAGTGCGCGGCTGGACGAGGTTGGGTTGGTCACAAAGCCGGACTCGCCGTGGAACGGTGTGACAGCGTGTGCTGGTCAGCCGGGGTGCGCGAAGGCGCTCGCGGACGTCCGGGCGGAGGCCTGGCGGGTGACCCCGCGGCTGCCGCGGCACGGGCGGCCGGTGCACTGGTCCGGGTGTGAGCGGCGGTGCGGGAAGCCGTCCGGCGAGTTCGTGGACGTGCTTGCGCTAGGCAACGGGTATTCGATCGACGGAGAGCGGATGTGAGTGGGTTCGAGTACGTGAAGGACGGCGCGGAGATCTACCGGCGGTCCTTCGCGACGATCCGGGCCGAGGCGGCGGACGGGCTCGGCGGGCTCCCGGCCGACCTGGCGCAGGTCGCCGTACGGATGATTCACGCGTGCGGGATGACCGACCTGGTCGCGGACCTCAAGGCATCGCCCAACGTGGTCAAGAACGCGCGAGCCGCGCTGCAGGACGGGGCGCCGATCCTCTGCGACGCCCAGATGGTGGCGGCCGGGATCACCCGGAAGCGGCTGCCCGCCGGCAACCAGGTCATCTGCACGCTGCAGGATCCACGGACCGTCGAGCTCGCCGAACGCCTGCAGACCACCCGCAGCGCCGCCGCGGCCGACCTCTGGCACGACCACCTCGCCGGAGCTGTTGTTGCTATCGGCAACGCTCCGACCACGCTGTTCCGGCTGCTCGAGCTGATCGCGGACGGGGCGCCGCGGCCGGCTGCGATCCTGGGCATCCCGGTCGGGTTCATCGGCGCGGCCGAGTCCAAGGACGCGCTGGCTGCGAACGACCTCGGGCTGGAGTACCTCGTGGTCACCGGGCGACGCGGCGGCAGCGCGATCACCGCCGCAGCAGTCAACGCGATCGCGAGTGAGGCCGAGTGAGCGGGCGGCTTTGGGGCGTCGGGCTCGGCCCGGGCGACCCCGAACTGGTGACGGTGAAGGCGGCCCGGCTGATCGGCGCGGCCGATGTGATCGCGTTCCACAGCGCGCGGCACGGCCGCAGCATCGCCCGCTCGGTCGCGGCGCCGTACCTCACCGAAGGGCAGCTCGAGGAGCACCTGGTCTACCCGCTGACGACAGAGACGACCGACCACCCGGGCGGCTACCAGGGTGCGATGGACGACTTCTACGCGGACTGCGCGGCCCGGCTCGCGGCGCATCTCGACGCCGGGCGCGATGTCGTCGTACTGGCTGAAGGGGATCCGCTGTTCTACGGGTCCTACATGCACATGCACAAACGGCTCGCCGACCGGTACCCGTGTGAGGTGGTTCCCGGCGTCACGTCGGTCAGCGCCGCGGCCGCCGTACTCGGTCGGCCGTTGTGTGAGCGGGACGAGATCCTGACCGTGCTGCCCGGCACGCTGCCGCCCGACGTGCTGGCGGACCGGCTGCGGAACACCGACGCAGCCGCGGTGATGAAGCTCGGCCGGACGTTCGCCAACGTACGAGAGGCCTTCGAGCTGGCCGGACGGGCCGACGAGGCCTGGTACGTCGAACGCGCGACGACCGACGCGCAGCGGACCGCTCCGCTGACCGACGTGGACCCGGACGACGTGCCGTACTTCTCGCTCGCCCTGCTCCCCAGCCCGATCAACAACACGTTCACCGCTCCGACGCCCAAGACCGAGGCGGAAGGCTCGGTGACCGTCGTCGGTCTCGGGCCGGCCGGACCGGAGTGGATGACGCCAGAGGTACGGGCGGCGATCGCGAGCGCCGACGACCTGATCGGCTACGGCCCATACGTCGACCGCCTGCCGGACCGCGCCCGTCAGCGCAAGCACGGCTCGGACAACCGGGTGGAGTCCGAGCGCGCCGCTTTCGCGCTCGACCTGGCTCGCAAGGGCGCCAAGGTGGTCGTGGTGTCGTCGGGTGATCCGGGGGTGTTCGCGATGGCCAGTGCGGTCACGGAGGTCGCGTCCGAGCCCGAGTACGCCGACATCGCCGTACGCGTGCTGCCCGGCATGACCGCGGCACAGGCGGTCGCCAGCCGGGTCGGCGCGCCGCTCGGGCACGACTACTGCGTCCTGTCGCTGTCGGACCGCCTGAAGCCGTGGGACGTGATCGCCGGGCGGGTGTCCGCGGCCGCCGCGGCCGACCTCGCGATCGCGATCTACAACCCGGCCTCGAAGTCCCGTACCTGGCAGGTCGCCGCCACCCGCGACCTGCTCCTCGAACACCGTTCGCCCAGTACGCCGGTCGTCGTCGGACGCGACGTGGGCGGCCCGGAAGAAGAGATCACCGTCACCACGCTCGCCGAACTGGACCCGGAAGCGGTTGACATGCGGTGTCTGCTGGTGATCGGGTCGTCACAGACCCGCACCGTGCCCCGCCCGGCCGGCCCGCTGGTCTTCACTCCCCGCCGATACCCGGCGACGGTGAGTGAGGCCGCCCCAGAGGCCGGTTAAATCCGCCGTCCGGCTGTGTAGAAGCAGTCCCGGCGGGTAGGACCCGCGCGGAGCTGATCAGTGAGGAGAAGCGGAATGGTCCAGCAGTACGGCGAGACCGCCACGATGACGCAGCCCGTCGCGGCGGCGCCGGTGCCTGAGGACGCGGATGCGAACACCACCCAGCGGTACGAGGAGGCACGGGCGGCGGCGCACCGGGCGATGAGCAGCGTCACGATCATTCCGGACCAACCGCCGGGTCCGGTCGAGCCCGTCGTCGACCCCGAACTGCTGTCGTACCGCGGCTTCAAGTTCGGCGCGGCGTTCTTCGGCTGGCTGATCGCGATCGCCATGTCGGTGCTGCTGTCGCTGGCCGTGTCCGCGGCCGCCCTGGGTACGGCGGAGGTCCTCGACTACACGCGAGCCGACGCCGAGGCACAGGCCGGCGCGGCGGGCATCACGGCTGCGGCCATCGCCGTACTGACGCTGAGCCTGGCCTTCTACTCCGGTGGGTACGTCGCCGGGCGGCTGGCCCGCTTCGACGGCGGGCGGAACGGCTTCGGGGTGTGGATGTTCGCCTTCCTGTTCGCCGTGCTGGCGGCCGGCGCGGGTGCGCTGCTGAACAGCCAGTACGACCTGGTCGCCGAGCTGAACCGGCCGGACGTGGCGGTGTCGACCGACAGCCTGACCACCGCCGGCATCATCGCCGCGGCGGCCCTCGTCGTCCTCACGCTGCTGGCCGCGATCCTGGGCGGCAAGACCGGCAAGCGGTACCACGACAAGATCGACCAGCTGCTCGATTAGCGGTCAGTCACCACTTCGCCACGCTTAGCCAGTCCTCCGGCGGGTACCGGACGTGCGACACGGGGCTGTCTGGCGAGGAGAACTGACATGGCCCAGCAGTATCGAGAGGACACGCAAGCAGAGCGGCTCGGCTCGGCCGAGCCCTATGACGACGACCGGCAGGTCACCACGACCCAGCCGCTGCACCGGGCCGACGTCCGGACGTCCGCGGCCACCGAGGTCGACCCGGCGTACCGGGGCTTCAAAGGTGGCGCCGCGTTCTTCGGCTGGCTGGTCGCGGTCGGGCTGATCGCGCTGCTGACCGGGATCGTCGGCGCGGTCGCGGCCGCTGTCGACTACGCGGTGACGATCGACTGGAACGCGGCTGAGGCGGAGGCCGGCACGATCGGCCTCGTGTCCGGCGGTGTGTTGTTGCTGATCCTGGCGATCGCCTACTACAACGGCGGGTACGTCGCGGGCCGGCTCGCTCGCTTCGACGGCGGGCGGCAAGGCTTCGGCGTCTGGCTGATCGGCGTCCTGGTCACTCTGGTCGTCGCGGCGATCGCCGCGCTGGCCGGTTCGCAGTACGACGTGCTGGACCGCGTGGAGCTGCCGTCCGTGCCGCTGACCGACGAGACGATGACCGCCGGCGGGCTGATCGCGGTCGGCGCGGCCGTGCTGGTGACGCTGTTCGCGGCCGTGATCGGCGGCAAGGCGGGCCAGCGGTACCACCGTCGCATCGACGTGAGCGGCGACTGACATTCGGCGTGAGACCCGGGCAGCGGATGGGGGGCATCCGCTGTCCGGGTCTTCGTTGTGCTGACCAGGACAGCGGTGCAGGATGCCGGACATGGCTCGGACCGCGCTCGTCATCGGAGGTACGAGCGGTATCGGCGCAGCGACCGCGGTCCGGCTCGCCGTCGACGGCGCGACCGTGCTCGCCGCCGGATTGAACACGTCGGCCGCGTCTCCCGAGCTGCGGCGGTCAACTCAGCTGCACGAGCTCGACCTCCGCGCGCCGGACGCGTTGGAGGACCTGATCGGGTCGCTCGACCGGCTCGACGTACTGGTCAATGCGGCCGGGGTCATCCGACGCGGCGACGAGCACCGGCCTGAGGTGTTCCGGGAGGTCGTCGAGATCAACCTCACCGGGGCGATGCGGGCCGCCGAGGCGGCGCACGACCTGCTCGCCGTGAGCCGCGGCTGCATCGTCAACGTCGCCTCGATGCTGAGCTACTTCGGCGGGCCGCTGGTCCCCGGGTACAGCGCCTCGAAGGGCGGAGTCGTGCAGCTCACCAAGTCGCTCGCGGTCGCCTGGGCCACCGAGGGCATCCGGGTGAACGCGGTGGCGCCCGGCTGGATCGCCACCGAGCTGACCGCCGCCCTGCAAGCCGATCCGGACGCCGCCGGCCGGATCATCTCCCGTACGCCGATGGCCCGCTGGGGCACACCGGAGGAGGTCGCCGGTGCGATCGCCTTCCTGGCCGGCCCGGACGCGGGATTCGTCACCGGCGCCGTCCTGCCCGTGGACGGCGGCTACCAGAGCATGTGAAGGAGCGCTGATGATCCCGGTTTCGGCAGGAGTTCCCGCGGAGATCGCCGTACCCGCGGTGCCCGAGGACGACCGGTTGTGGGTGCCGCAGGCGCCGGACGTGTGGTTCCGCCCGCTGATGCTGAACACGATCACCGGGCAGTGGTGCAACCTGCTCAAGGTGACCCGGTCCGGCATCGTGTCCCGGCACCGGCACCCGAGCGCGGTGTTCGGCTACGTGATCAAGGGCAAGTGGCAGTACGACGAGCACGACTGGGTCGCCGAGACCGGGTCGTTCGTGTACGAGCCGCCGGGTGAGATCCACACGCTGCGGGTGCCGGAGGACTGCACCGAGATGATCACGTTCTTCAACATCTCCGGCGCGATGATCTACGTCGACGACGACGGCAACCAGACCGGCTACGAGGACACCTTCACCAAGATCCAGCTGTGCCGCGACCACTACGGCGCGAACGGCCTGGGCGCGGACTACGTGGACCAGTTCATCCGGTGATCGCCCTGATCACGTCTACGACCTGATCGAGGGCCGGCGACCGGCGTCCTCGCCGGCTGAACAGGGCGACCTGGCGTTCGACGCCGGCGTCGTGGATCGGCACCAGGCGGACGCCGGTGAGGTTCGCGGTGGTGACCGCGAGCTCGTTGGTCACGCCGACGCCGAGGCCGTGCCGGACCAGCGACAGCAAGGTCTGCGGCTGGTTGGTGCGGAAGGCGGACTCCGGGTTCAGCCCCGCTGACGCGAAGGCCAGGTGCGATTCGAACTGACGTGGTCCGGAGCTCTCGCCGATGGAGATGAGTGGAAGCACGGCCAGCTGCTCGAGGGTGACTTCGTCCGCCGCGGCGAGCGGATGTGATTCGGCGAACACCGCGACGAGCGGCTCTCGCCACAGCACCTCGTGCTCCAGGGACTCGTCGGCGACGAGTGGGTGGACCGGGCGGATCGCGAGGTCGATGTCACCGCGGAGCAGCGCGCTCTCCAGGTCGATGCTCGGCCCTTCGACCAGGTGCAGCGTGATGTTGGGCGGCAGCCGCCGTACGACCTGGGGAAAGAGGTGCGCCGCCGCGCTCGGGTACGCGCCGAAGCGGAGCTCTCCCCCTGCACCGGACAGCTCGCGCAGCCGGTCGAGGATCTCCTCTGCGTGCGGCAGCAGCGCCCGGCCTTCCGGGGTGAGGCGCGCGGGATGAGCCGAGCGGTCGAAGAGCTGTACGCCGAGCGCGCGCTCGAGGTCCGCTACGTGCTCACTGATCCGGGACTGGCCGCGGAAGACGGCCTTGGCGGCTGCGGAGAAGCCGCCGTGGCGGGCGACCGCGACGAAGCTGACGATCCAGTCCAGGCGGAAGCCGTACGCCGCGGTCAGGTCCATGGGGGTCACGCTAGCGGGGGAAGACCTTTGCGGTCCGGTGTGTTGGTCTGGGTGTGAAGGTCGTCGTGATCGGTGCGGGACAGGCGGGGTTGTCGGCTGCCTACCACTTGGTGCGGCTGGGCTTCACGCCGTACGACGAGGTCGTCGTACTGGACCGGAATCCGGCGCCGGGTGGGGCGTGGCAGCACCGCTGGGACTCGCTGACCATGCGGGACGTGCACGGGATCGCGAACCTGCCGGGGGTGCCGGTGCCGCCCAGTGCCGACGGGGACCGGGCTAACGCGTTCGTGCCGGCGTACTTCGCGGACTACGAGAAGCGGTTCTCGTTGCCCGTCGTGCGGCCGGTGGTGGTGTCGAGTGTGCGTCGGGTGGACGGGCTGTTCGAGGTGCGGACCTCTGCTGAGACCTATCTGACCGAGGCGATCGTGAACGCGACCGGGACGTGGAACCGGCCGTTCATTCCCTGGTATCCGGGGATCGAGAGCTTTCGCGGGCGGCAGTTGCACACGGCCGACTACCGCGGTGCTTCTGAGTTCGCCGGCCAGCACGTGCTGGTGGTCGGCGGGGGCGCGTCGGCGGTGCAGTTGCTGGCGGAGATCTCCGAGGTCGCGACCACGACCTGGGTCACGCGGCGGCCGCCGGAGTGGCGCACGGGTGAGGAGTTCGGGCCAGAGCTCGGCCGACGCGTGGTCGCGAAGGTCGAGGAGCGGGTACGCGCGGGACTGCCGCCGCGGAGCGTGGTCAGCGTGACCGGCCTGTACCTCCGCGAGCAGGAGCAGGACGCGCTTTGGCGCGGGGTCTACGAGCGGCAGCCGATCTTCTCCCGCATCACCCCCGACGGCGTCGAGTGGCCCGACGGCCGTGCCCTGTCCGTCGACACCATCCTCTGGGCCACCGGCTTCCGCGCCGACCTGGCCCACCTGGCCCCACTCCACCTCCGCGAACCCTCCGGCGGCATCCGCATGAACGGCACCCAAACCGCCCTGGACCCCTACATCCACCTCATCGGCTACGGCCCCTCCGCCAGCACCATTGGAGCCAACCGAGCCGGCTTCACCGCCGCCCGCTCCCTACGCGACCTGCTGCAACGGGCTGCTGCTTGACTCGGTCCAGCTGCGATGGCGGCGTACTGCGACTGGGATGAAGAGGCCGGCGGTGAGGAAGAGGAGGGCGGTGAGGAGCCAGCCGGGCCAGCCCCAGGCTATGGCGATCGTGGTCAGCAGGAGGGGGGCGATCATGTCGCCGGATTGGCGGGACATGGCGTAGGCGCCTTGGTACTGGCCTTGCGCGCCGGGTGGGGCCAGTTCGAAGCTGATGCCCCAACCGCCGGCGGATTGGAGCATTTCGCCGACTACGTGGACCAGGGCGGCCAGGAGCAGCAGAGCGATGGTGAATGCGCCTGAGGTGATGTCGGTGAGGGCCAGGACAACGCAGGCGAGGGCCAGGAGGAGGCCTGCGCGGCGACCGGCTCGCGCTGCGCCGGCTAGGTGCTCGGTGCCGCGGGCGACTCGGATTTGCAGGAGCACTACGGCCACGGAGTTGAGCACAAGCAACACAGCGATCAGCCAGCGGGGTGCGTCGGTTGCCGTCGCCACCCAGAGCGGGATCGCGACCTGCGCCATCGCGGCGTGCATGCTGAGTACGCCGTCCAGGGCAACGAACGCCAAGAACGGCCGGTCCCGGAGCGCAGCCAGCGCGGACGGACCGGTCGCGGCAGGCACCGGTTCGACCTCCGGCATCCCGAAGCGGACCAGGCCGGCAGTGACCAGGTACGTCGCCGCGTTCGCGAGCAACGCGATCACGTAAACGTCCCGCCGGTCGACCGCCAGCACGATCCCGGCCACACCCATCCCGACGGCCATCCCGATGTTCGTCGCGACCCGCAGGATCGCCCGGGTCCGCACCCGCTGGTCGGCCGGAGCCACGCCCGCGATCAACGCCCCCTTGGCCCCACGCTGCCCCGAGTCCGCGACCGCGGTGAGCGCCGCGATCACGACGTACACCGGAAATGAACGCACCTGTGTCAGCGCAGCCATCGTGATCGCCTGCAGGAGCAGGAAACCGACGTACGCGCGGTTGGGGCCGAGTCGATCGGCGACGGTGCCGAGTGGCGTGCTGGACACGAGGCCGATGAGGCCCGCGACGGTCAGGCCGACACCGACCTGGCCGACCGACAGTCCGGCCATCCGGGTCAGGTAGAGCGCGCCGATCGCGAAGTAGAGGCCGTTCCCGAGCGTGTTGACCAGCGTGGCGAACACCAGGCGACGCACGGCGGGCGGAAGAGAGGCGGTCACAGCTGCCCACTCAACCGCAGCCTTGTCCGGTCGGCCGTTGGATTGACGGATTCCGTCAGTGCTGGGAAGTCTTCGCCGCGTTCTCCCTGAAGGTGTGCCATTTGGTCGGCGGCAGCTCCGGTGGGGCGGGGGCGAGCTGACGGACGATGGTGGCGCCGGGGGCCCAGGCGGCGCCGGGCAGCCTGTCGCCCATGACGTCGGCATAGACCGACCGGATGACCTCGGCCTGTGCGGCCCAGGAGAACCGGTGCTGCAGCTGGGGGTCGTCGGCGATGCGCTTGGCGATGCGGTCGCGGTCGGCGAGCACGTTCCAGACCGCCTGTACGAGGCTGTCCACGTCGCCTGCGGTGTAGACGGCGCCGAGATCGAGCTCGTTGACCAGGTCGGCCTGCGCCGGGGTGTCGCTGGTGATGATCGGCAGCCCCGCGGCGATGTACTCGCAGAACTTGTTCGTCACCGCGATGTCGTGGTTGGGCGCGTGCAGCAGCGGGCTGAGACCGATACTGGCCGAGCGCAGGTACAACGGCACGACCTCGGCGTCGACGAACGGCGCCAGGTGCACGCGATCGTCCACGCCCAGTTCGACGGCGCGGGCGAGCAGCTCCGCGGTGACGGAGTTGGCCCGCGCGACGATCGCGAGGTGGACCTCGGGCAGCTGCGGCAGCGCCTCGACGACGGTCCCGACGCCGCGGGCGCGGTTGACGCCGCCGCCGTACACCAGCAGCGGGACGTCTTCGGGCAGCCGCAGCAGCTCGCGCAGCCCCGTGACCTCGGCGTCCTCCGGCGGCTCGACCGGCGCGTTGAGGACGACGTCGGGCAGGCTGGCCAGCTTGTGGTCGCGCTGCAGCCAGCGGGCCAGCGGCTCGGACACCGTGATGACGCGGTCGGCGTCGCGGATGAACTCGCGCTCGAGGTCGCTGTACGCGGCGACCCGGCGCGGGGCGACCACCGGCACGCCCGGGATGTACTCGTGGGCGTCGTAGATGATCTTGATGGTGCGCCCGTCCAGGGCCGCCCGGTGCGCCGCGCGGGCCGCGATGCCGAGCATGAACACGTCGTGCACGTGGATGACCTCGATCTGGAGGCGGTCGAGCAGCGGGCCCAGGGTCAGCTCCTGGTCGACCACCTCGGGCATCACCCGCCGCCAGCGGCCCGACGGCAGCCGGCGGTGGAGCGCGAGCAGCCGCTCACGCCGCTTGCCGATGCCCAGGTCGGTGAGGTCAGCCGTCTTGTGCTTCGCCCGCCGGACGAAGTACGCGCGGGCCTGCAGGATGGCGCGGTGCAGCCGCAGCGACCGCCAGCGCGCCGCCCGCTGCAACCGGTCGAGGGTGAACCGACCGGCCGGCACGGACGAGCCGGATTCGCCGCCGGTGCGCTCGTGGTCGCGGCGGTCGCGGCCGCGGTCGGCGCGCAGCTCGCGGCTGGCGTACTGCCAGCGGCCGTAGGCCAGCAGGTACTCGGCCTCGGTGCTGAACCACGGCTTGAGGTTGGCCTTGATGGTGGCCAGCCGCTTGCGCCATCCCGTCACCAGCACCTTCGACTGGATGGGCGGGCACACCACCTGCACCTTGCCGAGCCGGCGGATGCCCCTGAGCTTGCGCCCGGGGATGCCGATGCAGGTGACGTCGAGGTCCCAGTTGGCCACCGTCTGCGCGTACTTGAGCACGCGGGCGTCGACGACGATGTCGTTGCCGGCCATCATGACGACCTTGGGCCGGACCCCCGGCGGCTTCCAGTCGGCCGGCACCATGCTCGGCTGCTCGACGAACGCGGCCAGCGCCTCGGCCGAACGGCGGCCGTCGTGCACCTGCTCGACGAAGGCCGATCCGCGCGCGGCGATCTCGCGGCCCCGCTCCGGGTCCGCGATGAGGTCGAGCACGACCTGTTCGACGGTGTCCGGCGTCGCATCGACGACGGGCAGCTCGAGCCCGGTGTCGGCGGCCACACGGTCGCGGACGTGCGAGGCGATGTGGCCCACCACGATCCGGCCCGCCGCCATCGCCTCGCACGCGGCGACGCCGTAGCTACCGACGCGGAACTGGTCGAGGACGATGTCGGCGTCACGGTAGACGGCCGGCATGTCCGCCGGGTCGACACCCTCGACCCGGCGGTAAGTGATGAGGCCGCGTTGGGCGAGACGCTCCATGATCGGGTCGATGAGCTCGGAGCCCTTCATGGCCGACTTGCTGGGCGCGTGGGCCACCACCGGCTTCTTGTGCTCGAGCACCGGGGCGTCGCTGCGCCAGGTGTCGACGTCGACGACCACCGGGCACCAGACGGCGTTCGGCACGTAGTCGAGGAGGTCGGGCGTGGAGACGTAGACCGAGCCCGGGTAGGACGTGAACAGCTCGACCGCCCGGGTGGCGTTGCGCTCGAGCAACTCGACGCTCTCGTCCTCGAGGTCGGGGAACGGCGACCACGGCTCGAGCTCGACGTGCCGACTCGGGATGCGGACGTCGGAGCCGTGCGCGATGAGCCCCAGGTGCAGGCCCTTGGTGAGCAGGTACTGGATGTCGCCGGACGCGTCCGGTCCGTGCAAGGGGCCGAAGATCGGCCGCGCCGCCTCGATCAGCACGTGCGTGTAGTTGCGCACGACGTGGTTGTAGAAGTTCAGCTGCCACCGGCGGTTGCGCCGGTACGTGCGCGCCGGGACGCCGTAGTCGACCGGGTAGTCGAGGACGCCCCGGAAGAAGGCGAACGAGGTCGCCTTCGCGCTCGGCACCCGCTCCTCGAGCGCGCGTGACCACCGGGTGCCCTGACCCGCGAAGTTGGCCGGGCCCACCAGCAGCCGCACCGGCGCGTCGAGCCGCGCCGGCATCCCGTCCCGGGCCGGCCCGCTACCCGGCCGGTCGTCTCGGCGTCTGTCTGTCTTCCGATCCACTGTGTTGCCCCCCACGCGCCTGCCAAGATCGCATCGCGGTCTTGACAATTGCGGACTATACCGGTATTTGGGCAGACGTATGCCCCCGGTGTGTGCGGTTGGTGGTGCTCATCCCCTCCGTGTCCAGCGAACCCAAGAGGTTGCCTCGGACTCACTGGATAGATGCCGCGAACGCCCCATTTGGTTGCCAGGCATCGCGGACTTTCTTGGTTACTTCACCTCATCACCAGGTTCAGGAGGTCGGTGCCGAGGTTGCGGAAGGCGTCCTCGTCCAGGCGGTAGGCGACGAAGCGGCCCTGGCGTTCGGCGGTGACCAGGCCGGCCCGGGTCAAGGCGCGGAGGTGGCGGGTGACCTGCGTCGGGTGGAGTCCCCAGAGGCCGGCGATCTCGCCGGCGGTGCGCGGTTCGCTGGCCACCGCCCGGCAGACGAAGAGGCGATCCGGAGCGGCGAGGGCTTCCAGGCGGGCGCGGACCTGCTGGGCGGTCGGCACGGCCGGACCGCGGTCGGCAGCGGGATAGATGACGGTGAGCGGCTCCCCCGGGACCTCGCCGAGGAACAGGTGCGGCGCGATGAAGTTGCTGGGAACAAGCAACAGCGAGCGCTCGCCCAGGTCGATGCGCTTGTTCTGCACTTTCTGGACCAGCAGGCTGTCCTTGTCCCGCACGCTGATCGCACCGTCGAGCGAGCACAGCATCGCGGCCACGCCGGCGCGGATCGCCAGGTCGCGATCCTGACGGCCGCGGGCGGCCAGGGCGTCCCGGGACTGCTCCCACACCTCCTCGAACCACTCCGACCAGCAGGCGTCGAGCAGGTCGAGGAACCGCCGTACCGGTTTGGCCGGATCGTTCAGCAGCGCCTCGACGAGGTCGCCGACGGCTCGGCCGCGACTCCTGGCCCAGCGCAGTACGGCGTCCGTGTCGGTGGCCCGGCTGCTCGACGGCAGGCCGCGCAGCGGGCGGATCAGGTCGGCCGCCAGGTCCTCGGGACGGCGCGACCGCAGGGCGGCCATCTCGTCCTGCCAGGTCGGCAGGCCGGTCGCCGTACTCGTCGCGAAACAGCGTGAGCGGATCGCCCGCACGGTCCACGTCCACTGCGCGAGCTCGGCCCGCAGGGCGTCGGACAGCGGTACGGCGGACGCCCAGTCGGTCCGGCTGTGGTGGCGTGGCTCGGCCAGGACGTGCAGGGCGCAGCCGAGCTCGATCAGCGGCGACGCGACATGGCGGATCCGTTCCGGATCGAGCCGGCTGATCCCGGCGAGCACGTTGGGCAAGGGCGGGCTCAGTCCTTCAGCTTGAACTCGAGGTCGGTCTCCCAGTCGTTCAGGTCCGGGACCTCGCGCGGGTCGGACCGGTAGATCTCGAGCCGAGCCGTCCAGTTGTTGCCGTTGGCATCCCACTCCAGGCCCTGCTCGGTCGCCCACGCGAGCAGGTCGCGAGTGGCGCCGAGCAGGCCGTCCGGGTGGCCGTGGTGGGTGGCGGTCACGTACCGGCCGGCCGGGAGCACGCCGGCCACGATCTCCCCCTCACCGTGGTGCAGGTCGTCGACCGGGAACCCGACCTCCATCACGAGCCCGGCTTCCATGTCGACCACGTCGTACTTGAAGAACGGAGCGTCGTTCGGAGCGATCTCGTGCGCGGCCAGCCAGGACACCACCTCACCCATCCGCTCGGCGAACGCGCCGATCCCGTCCATCGCGACCTTCCCCCGCAACGCGACGTACGGCCGCTCCTCGCGCTTCACGATCTCCGGCATCCCACGACCTCCCGACTCGACGCTCCCCTCAACTTAACGCCTGCGCAGGACTGGCGCCTGCCAGGCTCCCGGGCGTCTACTGAGGTGGGGGTGATCGCGATGATCCGGATCAAGGTGCTGGCGGTGGCGGTCGCGGTGGTGTCGTTGGGGTTGCCGGTGCCGGCGTCTGCCGAGCCGACGACGCCGTTGACCTATCCGGCAGGGAGTACGGCGACGCGGTTCACCGGGCTCGCGTTCGACACGTGCACGGCGCCGACGGTCGCCCAGATGACGGCGTGGAAGGCCTCGCCGTACAAGGCGATCGGGATCTACATCGGCGGGATCAATCGCAGCTGCGCGCAACCGCAGCTCACCCCCAGCTGGGTCAGCAGCGTGACACGGATGGGCTTCCGGCTGATCCCGATCTACCTCGGCTACCAGGCGCCTTGCACGTTCCGGACCAACGCCGTGAAGATGACCGCGCCGTCCGCCACCTTCCAAGGCGGCCTCCTGGCCAGGGATGCGGTCAACACGGCCCGGGCGCTCAACCTGCTGGCGGGCAGCGCGATCTACTTCGACCTGGAGCACTACGAGGCCACCGACGCGACCTGCAAGACGACGGTGCTGCGCTTCTTGTCGGCGTGGACGAAGGAGCTGCACCGGCTCGGGTTCCTCTCCGGGGTGTACGCACACCAGAATTCGGGCGCCCCGCACCTTGCGTCGGCGTACAACTCCACGTCGTACGCCCGGCCCGACGCGCTCTGGATCGCCCGCTGGGACGGCAACAGCTCGCTCACCGGCTGGCCGACCGTGCCCAACTCCTTCTGGGCGGTCGGTCAGCGAGGCAAGCAGTACGTCGGCGACCACAACGAGACGCACGGCGGCGTGACGCTGAACATCGACAGCGACCGCTTCGACGCACCGGTGGCGAGCGTCTGGTACACGTACACGGTCCGAACCACGATCCACTCCTACGCCGGCCCGTCGACCGCCTACCCGGTCCGGTCCACGATCGCCGCGAACGCCGGCGTACGGATCGTGTGCCAGACCTTCGGCCCGAAGATCGGCACCACCACGGTCTGGAACAAACTGATCGACGGCACCTACGTGACCGACTACTACGTGCGGACGCCGAACAAGACCGGCTACTCCGCGCCCATCCCCGGCTGCAGCAATCCGTTCCAGACCACGATCAACAACCTGACCCGGCGACACGGACCGGGTACGTCGTACGCCGCCTACCCGAGCCCGTTGCCGATCGGGTCGCTGGCGTGGGTGACCTGCCAGCGCGCCGGCTCCAGAGTCGGTACGACGTCCGTCTGGGACCGACTGAGCGACGGCAGCTGGGTCACCGACTACTACGTCGCCACCACGAGCAAGACCACCTACACCGCACCGCTCCGGCGCTGCTGACTCACCGCGCCCACGACGGCTGAACCGTCGTGCCGTCCGCCATCGTCCCGGTGAAACCGGCGGTGACGGCGACGTACAGCTCGGCCGCGCCGGCGCCCAGGTTGGTCAGCCGGATCGGCTCGCCGGCGGCGACCACGACGGCGTCGCCGGGACCGAGCTTGTCGCCGTCCGGGGTGACCTGCACGGTGCCGGTGAGCACCATGAACACCTCGTCCCGGTCGACCGTGTGCGGCTGATCGCCGCCGGCGCCCGGCTCGACGGTGAGCTTCCAGGTGCACAACCCGGCCGAGCCGAGGCTCGGTCCCGCCATGACCGTGAACCGGACCCCGGGCAGCTCGAACACCGGCGCCTCGTCCGCTCGAACGACCTGCATGGCCCCTCCTTAAGATAGTCAAGCTGACTTGACCAAGTCAGCTTGACTATCATGGGGTCCATGACACGATCTGGCAAGCCTGATTTCGGGATCCTGCTGTTGCTGGCGGACCAGGAGTTCGTCCGCGCGCTGCGGGCCGAGACGGCCGCGCAGGGGTTCGACGACCAGGGCCGGTCGGACGGGTTCGTGCTGCGCACGCTGGGCGCCGGGCCGACGAGTATCAGCGGGCTCGCGGAGCGGCTCGACATCACCAAGCAGGGCGCGAGCCAGATCGTCGATGACATGGAACGGCGCGGGTACGTCGAACGGCGTCCCGACCCGTCCGACGCCCGCGCGCGGCTACTGCAGCTGACCCCGAGAGGTGAGGCGGCGCTCAAGGCGGCCCGGAAGTTCCACCAGGCCTACGAGCGCAAGCTCCGAAGGCAGTACGGCGACGACGCGATCGACACCGTCCGCGCCGTACTGACCTCGATGGCAGGTGAGGCGCAGGTGAGCACCCCACACTTCAGAGCACTGATGTTCTAGCTGAAGTACTTGGAGAAGTAGTCGTGGGTCGGCCAGGTCTTCACGCCGTTGGCCGCGGTCCACATCGCCGCGTCGATGTCGGCGTACGACTTGCCGTGGCGTCGTCGCGGCGGTTGAAGATGGCGGCCCAGCTCATCCCGGCGGAGGTCCGGACCAGCAGGCTGTAGGTGCCCGGCAGGCTGCCGGTGTGCCAGGTGTTGCGCCCGGTGCCGCCCGAGGTCGGACGCACCTGCCAGCCGAGGCCGTAGTACCAGCCGTTGCTGATTCCGGTCTCCGGCTTCGCCCAGATCGCGTTCAGCGAGGTCGCGTTCAGCACCGAGGACGACGCGTCGAACATCCGCGCCCAGCGGACCAGGTCCGGCGCGCTGGCGATCCAGCCGCCGTTCGCGTCCTGGATCCGCATGCTGAACGTCCCGTACGGCGACGGCACCGTCGCGCCGGTGTCGTCGAGCACAGTCCTGCCGGTGTACTGCGACTCGTACGGCAGCTCACCGGTGTGCTTGGCGATGCTCCAGCCGAGCGCCATCCGCTTGATCTTCAGCGGGGTCAGCAGCTTCTGCTGGACGTAGGACGCATAGCTCATCCCGCTGACCTTCTCGATCACCCGGCCGGCGAGCACGTAGCCGAAGTTCGAGTAGACGACCTTGGTGCCCGGCGCGTGGTTGATCTTCTGGCCGGCCATGTACTTGATCACGTCGGCGTGCTTGAGCTCCATCGGCACGTTCAGCGCCCTGGCGATGGTGGCGTCCTTGAAGTTCGGGTCGCCGGACAGGTCGCGGTCCCAGCCGCCGAGATGCTGCAGCAGCCGCTTGATCGTGACCGACGACCAGCGCGCGTCCCGGGTCTGGCCGGTCGGCGGGGTGATGGTGAGGATCTTGGTGACCGGCGTGGACAGGCTGAGCTTGCCGTCCTGCACCAGCTTCATGATCGCGGCCGCGGTGATCGACTTCGACACGCTCGCGATCCGGAACAGCGAGGTCGGCTGCACGTCCAGCGTGGTGGACGTGCTGTAGCCACGGGCAAGCACCAGGCGGCCCTTGTAGGTGACCGCGAGCTGGCCGCCGGTGACACCGCGGGCCTGCATGAAGGTCTTCATCTGGGTGTCGAACCCGGCCAGCGCGGAGACCGCGGTGCCGGTGGTCTTCCAGGTCGCGGCGGCATCGGCGGAACGACCGAGCAGCGTCGTACCCACGCCGGTGCCGACGGCGGCGGCCGCCCCGGTTGCGACAGCAAACTTCCCGAGGTTGCGGCGCGACAGCTCCACGAATGTGTTCTCCTTCAGGTGTTCTGGCAGGGGGCAGTGCCTGAGGAGTCTCTCATCGCGCGGGTTCGTCCTACGGCTCGTCGACCACCGACGCGTACGAGATCACACCGCGGCGGATCTGGTCGACGACGGCCCGTGCGGTGGAGCGCAGCGCGCTGTCACCGGCGGCGTCGGCGACCTGCTCGGTGAGGTCGATCAGTTGCTTCACCCAACGAACGAAGTCGCCCGCGGCGAGGTCGGACTCGTACAGCACCTCGGCCAGCGAGGCGCCCGACGCCCAGCGGAACGCCGGCCAGCAGAACCCGAGATCCATCGACCGCAGGAAGTCGACCCGCATGTCGCGCTCCAGCGCGGACAGGTCCCGCCAGATCGATCCCATCCGCTCCAGCGCCTGCCGTACGTCGCCGCGCGGCAACCGTGGTGACGTCGGCTCGTCCTTCGCCCGCGACTCGTAGACGAGCGCAGCCAGGCACGCGGCCAGCTCGGGCACCGTCAGGTCGTCGAACACGCCCTGCCGCAGGCACTCCGCGGCGACCAGGTCGAGCTCGGTGTAGATCCGCGACAGCCGGTCGCCGGCCTCGGTGGTCTTGTCGCCGTCCAGGTAGTGCAGCGCGTCCAGCACCTGGCAGACCCGGTCGAACTGGCGGGCGATGGTGTTCGTCCGCTGCTCGATCTTGCGCTGCACGTCGCGGTTCTCCCGGTCGAGCCGGAAGTACCGCTCGGCCCAGCGGGCGTGGTCCTCGCGGTCCGAGCAGCCGTGGCACGGATGCGCACGCAACTGGGCCCGCATCTCCTGCAGCTCGGGGTCGTCCGCGTGACTGACCGCGTCGCGGCCGCGGGCGCGCGACGGCGGCCCGTCCTCACCCAGCATGTCGGTGTGGTTCCGCAGCACCTGGGCGAGCTCGCGCCGCTGCTGCGGGTTGCGCGGGTTGAACTTCTTCGGGATCCGCAGCGACCCGATCGCCTCGACCGGCGTCGGGAAGTCGATCATCGACAGCTTGCGGACCTGCCGGTCCAGCGTCAGCACGGTCGGCCGCGGGCCCTCCCGCTCCGAGCGCATCCCCGGGTCGAGCACCAGCGCGAACCCCGCGCTGCGGCCGGCCGGGATCCGGACGATGTCGCCGATCCGCAGCTTCTCGATCGACTCCTGCGCCTCGATCCGGCGGTCCAGCTTGCGCCGCTTGGACCCGGACGCCTCGCGATCACCGATCCGCCGGCGCAGTTCGGCGTACTCGAGGAAGTCGCCGAGGTGGCAGTCGATCGACTCCTTGTAGCCCTCGAGCGCCTCGGTGTTGCGCTGCACCTGCCGGGCCAGCCCGACCACGGCCTGGTCGGACTGGAACTGCGCGAACGACAGCTCCAGCATGTCCCGCGCCCGGGTCCGGCCGACCTGGCGGACCAGGTTGACGGCCATGTTGTACGACGGGGAGAACGACGAGCGGAGCGGATACGTACGGGTGCTCGCCAGGCCGGCCACGGCGCGCGGGTCGAACCCGGGCTGCCAGAGCACGACCGCGTGCCCCTCGACGTCGATCCCGCGCCGCCCGGCCCGGCCGGTGAGCTGGGTGTACTCCCCCGGCGTGATGTCGACGTGCGCCTCGCCGTTCCACTTCGACAGCTTCTCGAGCACGACGGTGCGGGCCGGCATGTTGATGCCCAGGGCAAGCGTCTCGGTGGCGAACACGACCTTGATCAGGCCGCGCGCGAACAGCTCCTCGACGACCTCCTTGAAGGCCGCCAGCATGCCCGCGTGGTGCGCGGCGATCCCGCGGCTGAGCGCCTCGGCGAAGTCGTGGTACCCGAGCACGCCGAGGTCCTCGTCCGGCAGGTCGGCGGTCCGCTCGGCCAGCACCCGCTTGATCTCGTCCCGCTCGTGCGGCTTGGTCAGCCGCAGGCCGGACCGCAGGCACTGCAGCATCGCGTCCTCGCAGCCCTTGCGGGAGAAGATGAAGTAGATCGCCGGCAGCAGCGCGCCCGCGTCCAGCTCCTCGACCACGTCGGACCGGTACGGCGTGAAGTGCGTCCGGCTGGGCCGGTTCTTCGGCAGGTCGCGACGCCGGCGCGGCTTGCGCGAGTCGTCGCGGAAGACCCGGTTGTCGTCGCGCGCGATCCGGACCAGCTGCGGGTTGACCAGGTCCTTCAGATCGGGTTGCGAAGCCTTGGCCGGGTTGCCGGACCTGGCCTTCGCAGGTGCGCCGACCCTCGCGGTCGGCGCTTCTCCGGCGAACAGGTCGTGCAGCCGCTTGCCCACCATCACGTGCTGGAACAGCGGCACCGGCCGTTTCTCCTCCAGGACGACGACGGTGTTGCCGCGGACGGTCTCCAGCCAGTCGCCGAACTCCTCGGCGTTGCTCACGGTCGCGGACAACGACACCACCGACACCGAGTCGGGCAGGTGGATCAGCACCTCCTCCCACACCGCGCCGCGGGACCGGTCGGCCAGGTAGTGCACTTCGTCCATCACGACGTACGACAGTCCGAGCAGGGTGCTGGATCCGGCGTACAGCATGTTGCGCAGCACCTCGGTCGTCATCACGACGATCGGGGCCTCGGAGTTGATCGAGTTGTCACCGGTGAGCAGGCCGACCTTGTCGGCGCCGTACCGGCTGACCAGGTCGGCGTACTTCTGGTTGCTCAGCGCCTTGATCGGGGTGGTGTAGAAGCACTTCTGTCCCCGCTGCAGGGCCAGGTGGACGGCGAACTCGCCGACCAGCGTCTTCCCGGACCCGGTCGGCGCCGCCACCAGCACCTGATGCCCGTCCTCCAGCGCCGCACAGGCCCGCAACTGGAACTCGTCGAGCTCGAAGTCGTACAGCCGCCGGAACTCCACGACAGCCGGATGCTCCTGGTCCGAGCGAAACACGGCGTACTTCTCGGACGGAGTGCTCATACCCCCAATCTATGCGACAGCACCCCCAAGGAAGGTCGCGGCGTGGTCGAGGGCCACGTCGGCCTCGTCCAGGAGTCCGGCCATGAGTGGGTAGACGTGGGGTGCGCCGGCTATGACGTCGAGGCTTACGTCGACGTCTTGGTGCGCGGCGTGGGTGGTCAGGCGGAGGGCGTCGTCGAGGAGGACTTCGGCGGTGCCTACCTGGATCAGGAGGGGTGGGAGGCCGGTCAGGTTGGCCAGGAGGGGGCTGGCCAGGTCGTGCTTGGGGTCGTGGCCGGCGAGGTAGTGGTCGGCGTACGCCTGCATGTGCGCGCGGCTGAAGAGCGGGTCGTAGTCGCCGCGGCTGTCCATGCTCGCGCCGGACAGCGTCAGGTCTGTCCAGGGTGAGAAGACGGCGGCTGCGGCCGGCAGCCGGAGGTCTTCGCGGCGCGCGGCGAGCATGGTGGCGAGGGCCAGCCCACCACCCGCGGAGTCGCCGGCGATCAGGATCGGACGGCCGGTCTCCAGGAGTGCTTTGTACGCCGCCAACGCGTCATCGAGCGCGGCCGGAAAGGGATTCTCCGGCGCGAGCCGATAGTCGAGAGAGACCGCTTGGAAGCCGGTACGACGGGCCAGCGGGGCCGCCAGATTCGCGCCGGTGCGGGCCGAGCCGACGACGTAGCCGCCGCCGTGCAGGTAGAAGATCACCGCGTCGCCATCCGCACCGGCCACGTTGACGTCCAGCGCCGGGACGCCGCCCAGCGTGCGCCGCGTCAGCGTGACGTCGTCGCCCAGCGGCCGGTCCGCGAACAGCTCGTCGAACTCGGCCCGCTGCTGCGCCACGGTCCGGCTGAGGTCGCCCTTGGTGATGATGGCTCGCGCCGCGGCGCGTTGTTCGTAGGTCATCGTCATCCTCCGCTGGATGATAGATTCCGAGGAATATAGTTCCTGGTAACCAGATTCCTCAGCAGCTCATTCCCAAGGATGCCGAGTGACCGATCTCACAGCCCTGTTCACGGACCTGGTCCGGCTGGAGACGCGGCTCTACAACGTGCTCGACGCCCGGCTGAAGGCGGAGCACGACCTGCCGCTGGGCCAGTTCGAGTTCCTCCGCTTCATCGCGACCCGCGGATCGGCCCGCGTGTACGACCTGGCCCACGAGATGGCGATCACCGTCGGCGCGACCAGCAAGGCCGTCGACCGGCTCGAGTCCGCCGGCCGCGTCCGCCGTACGGCGAACCCGGACGATCGGCGCTCGTCGCTGGTCACGCTCACTCCGGAAGGCGAGCGGATCCTCGCGGCGGCGGGCCCGACCGTCGAGGCGGAGCTGCAGACCTGGGTCGGCTCGATCCTGCCGGCCGAGGTCCTGGACAACCTCGCGGTCAGCCTGTCGATGCTCCGCCAGCGCGCGGAGGCGGATGCGCGGACGTCGCGGGTGTGAGTGCCGGACGCCCAGGCCATCACAATCGCGGTCGCAGCACCCGGCTCACGCTCACCGGAGCGCAGGTCGCGTAGTTGTGATGGCCCGGCGGTCCGTCTTCTCAGGCGAAGACGGTGAGCGCGCCCGGGGCGATCGTGATGTCGACCGGGAGCGGGCCGAGCAGCTCGCCGTCGGCGTACGCGGTGATACCGGGCGACTCGATCCGGACCGACTTGCCGCGCAGGGTCACCAGCCGGGGGTCGCCGACGTGCGTGCCCTTGGCGAGCTTCGGGAACAGCTGCAGCAGGGTCAGCCGGGAGATCGGCGAGATGATCGTGACGTCCAGCAGGCCGTCGTCGATCTCGGCTCCGGCGCAGATCTGCAGTCCCCCGCCGTACGTCGGCCCGGTGCCGACCGCGACCAGCATGGCCCTGGTCTCGATCACCTGGTCGTCGACGGTCACGACGTACTCGAGTGGGGTGAAGGTGCGGAGCTCGGCGAGGGTGGCGACGGTGTAGCGGGAGTTGCCCTTCGGCCAGCTCATCGCGTTGGCGCGCTTGTTCACCAGGGAGTCGAACCCGCCCGCCACGACGGTGGTGATGTACTCGTCCTTGGCCACCGCGAGGTCGACGGCCCGGGTGTTGCCGGCCACGATCAGGTCGGCTGCCGCGGCCGGATCCTTCAGCGGTACGCCGATCCCGCGCGCGAAGTCGTTGCCGGTGCCGGCCGGGATCACGCCGAACGGCATCCCGGACTTGGCCAGCACCTGGGCGCCGAGGTGGATGGTGCCGTCGCCGCCGATCAGCGCGACCGCGTCGGCGCCGGAGGCGATCACGTCGGCGGAGATCCGGCCGACGTCCTCGGCGCAGGTCGTCGAGTACTCGTCGACGGTGAGCCCGGCAGCCTCCAGGCGCCCGCGCACGATCGGGGCCACCCGGGCACCGAGGCCCTTGCCGGAGGCCGGATTCACCACCAGCGCGATCTTCCTGCTCATCAGTCGGCCAGGAGCTCTTCTGTCTTGCGGGCGCGCCGGCGGTCGTTGAGCCGCGAGATCACCTCGGCGATGAAGAACAGCACGCACATCGGGATCGCCAGCAGGCACATCGTGAACGGGTCACCGGACGGGGTCGCGACCGCCGCGAACACGAAGATGACCAGGACGATGTACGGGCGGAACCGGCCCAGCGCGGCGCCGGGGACGATGCCCAGGATGTTCAGCAGCACGACCACCAGCGGGATCAGGAACGCGACCCCGAAGACCAGCATCGTGCGCAGCACGAAGTCGAGGTAGTCGGGCAGCTCGACCAGGTTCTGGATGTCCAGCGGGGTGAAGCCCAGCAGGATCTCGATGCCCTTCGGCAGCGTCCAGTAGGCCACCCAGATACCGCCGGCGAACAGCGGGGTGGCGAGCGCGGAGAAGACGTAGGCCCACTTCCGCTCGTTGCGGTGCAGGCCGGGCGCGATGAACGCCCACAGCTGGTACAGCCAGACCGGCGCGGCCAGGATCAGGCCGAACAGCGCCGAGATCTTGATCCGGAAGGTCAGCGCGTTGCCGACGCCGGGGAAGGTCAGCTGCGGGGTCTTCGTGTTGCCCGCGTCCTTGGCCATCTCGGCGACGCTGGTCAGGAACGGCTTGGTCAGGAAGTCGAAGGCCTGGTTGTAGAAGATCCAGCCCACGACGGTCCCGGCCACGATCGCGAGCACACTGATCACCAGCCGGTTGCGCAGCTCGATGATGTGCTCGCGCAGGGTCATCCGACCCTCGTCGTCCTTCGGACGGCGTTCCTTGGGTTCTTTACGCCGTCCGATCTTCACCAATGACACCGGCGGGTGCTCGGCTCAGTTGGCCGTGTGGGTCGGCGGCAGGCCGTCGCCCGGCGCCTGGCCGTTCACCTGGTTCGGCTGCTGGGCCGCCTGCGGCTGCGCCTGGGGGGCCGCCTGCTGGGTCGGCGCCTGGGCCGGCTGGTTGGTGCCCTCGGTCAGCTCCGGCTCCTTCTTCTTCGGGCCGACCTCTTCCTCCCAGATCTTCTTCGACTTGCCGAGCTGCTTCACCAGAGCCGGCAGCTTGGCCGATCCGAACAGCAGCACGACGATGGCGAGAATGATGAGCCACTCCGCGCCCTGGGGCATGCCGATGAGTGGTGCCATGTCGATCTCCCTTTCACAAAACTTCTTAGTCGAGGCTCAAGCGTGAGAACGTGGGCCGAATACTACGCCGGTGCTCGCTCATCCTCGCGGGTCTGTCCAGACCCGGCCGTGGACATCGCGGCATCCAGCTTGGACTGGGCGGCGACCAACTCACGCGTCAGCGCCTTGCCCTGGCCCCACAGCTTCTTCGCGAGCAGGGCGAGGACGAGCAGCCACACCGCCACCACACCGAGGAAGAGCAGGAACCAGTACATACCCAGGAGCCTAGCCGGTTCCCGGTGATCGCCCACTCCTCGCGGGGAGTCTCGGTGGACAACGGTGCCGGAACGTGATGGTAAAACCGGGTGTCGCGCACGCGACGCGGCCTTCGGGCTGCCGGTCGGCCGGTGAGCGGGCAGACTGCTTCCGCGAGCGTGCGAGCACGGAAACTTTCGGTACGGCGAGGGGACGGCTGGATGTTGCGGATCGGGGTCGAGGAGCGGCGGGCGCGGATCGGCCGGCGGCACCGGCTCGGGCCGGACGTCCAGGCCGCGGACCCGGTCGAGGCGGCGGCGTCCGTCGTGGCCCTGCACGCCACCGATCCCGCCACGGTCCACTTGTCCGTCGCCGCCCGAGTACCAGGCAGTGAGGTGGCGGGCACGGAGCGTGCACTGTACGACGACCGGACGCTGATCCGGATGCTCGGCATGCGCCGTACGGTGTTCGTCGTACCGACTGAGTTCGCGCCGGTGGTGCAGGCGGCGTGCACGGACGACATCGCGGTCAAGCAGCGGAAGTTGCTGGTCAAGCACCTCACCGAGGCGGGGATCGCGCCGGACGTGGACGCGTCCGGGAAGTGGTTGCGGGCCGTTGAGGAGTCGACCGCGACCGCGCTGACGCTGCGTGGGTCTGCGACCGCTCAGGAGCTGTCTGCGGACGAGCCGCGGCTGCGGAGCCGGCTCAGCATGGCGGAGGGGAAGGCGTACGCCGCTCAGCCGTATGTGACGAGCCGTGTGCTGTTCCAGTTGTCGGCTGAGGGGCGGATCGTGCGTGGACGCCCGCTCGGGACGTGGTTGAGCAGCCAGCACCAGTGGTCGCCGGCGGAGGACTGGGTGCCGGGCGGACTTGGTGACAAGCTCGCGGCCGAGGAGGCGCGGGTGACGCTGGCTCGGGCGTGGCTGTCGTCGTTTGGCCCTGGTACGGCGGCTGATCTGCAGTGGTGGGCTGGTTGGACGGGCGGTCAGACGAAGAAGGCGCTGGCTGCGGTCCAGGCGGTCGAGGTGGACCTGGACGGGCAGGTCGGGTACGTGCTGCCGGGTGACGAGGCGCCGGAGGTCCCGGTGGAGCCGTGGGTGTCCTTCCTGCCGGCGCTGGACCCGACGCCGATGGGCTGGAAGGACCGGGACTGGTACCTCGGCTCGCACAAGGCGAAGCTCTTCGACAACACCGGCAACGTCGGCCCCACGGTCTGGGCGGACGGCCGCATCATCGGCGGCTGGGGCCAGCCCGAGTCCGGCGAAGTCCGCTACCAACTCCTGGAAGACGTCGGCTCCGACACGCTCGCCCTGGTCGAGTCAGAAGCCGCCCGCTGGACCGCCTGGCTCTCCGGCGTCCGCGTAACGCCCCGCTTCCGCGCTCCCCTGGAAAAACAACTCAGCCAGGGCTGACCCCACCCCCACCCGGCATTCGAGGGGATATCCCCTCAACTTGCGCCTTCTCCGGTCGCATACGAGGGGAGAAGGCACAACACGAGCGGATATCCCCTTGAACGAGACCTGGGTCAGGACAGGTTGTCGTACGCCGAGAGGGCCTCGCGGGCTGTGGCGGCTATTTGGGTGGAAAGGTTGGGTGGGTCCAGGACCGTGGCGGCGCCGCCGAGGCGGAGGACGAGGCGCTGGAGCCAGCCGGTGTCGGCGACGCGGAGCTTGACGATCAGGGAGTTCTCCGGGCCTTCCTCGACCGACTCGTTCGGGTAGTACTCGGCGACCCAGCGGGCCGGCGGCGCGAGCCGGATGGTCGCCAGCAGGTCCCGCTCGGACGGCTGGAACATGCCGTTCGACAGGTCCCGCGGCGTCGCCTCCGGCGGCGGCTCGCTCGGCAGCTCGAGCAGCTTCACCGCAGCGATCCGGTCCAGGCGGAACAGCCGCACATCCTCGGCCAGCCGGCACCACGCTTCCAGGTACGTGCGTCCCTCGGAGACGACCAGCCGCATCGGGTCCACGTCCCGCTCGGTGGTCTCGTCGCGCGACGGGACGTCGTACGTCAGGTGCAGGCGTTTCTTCCCGGCCAGGGCCCGGTTGACCGTCTCGGCGATCTCCGGCGCGGCCGGCTCGACGTGCACATGGGCCGCCGCACCCTCGCTCGCCGCGGCGGCCTCCCCCGCGGCGCGCTCGAGCTTGGCGATCGCCCGGTCGACCGCGTCCCGATCGCTCCCGGCGGTCACCTCGCGCAGGGTCCGGAGCGCGGTCAGCAGCGCCAGCGCCTCGTCCGCGGCCAGCCGCAGCGGACGGGCCAGGTAGTCGGCGTTGTTGATGTGGATGACGCCGTCACCCTCGGCCGCCTCGATGTCGATCTCGATCAGATCGCCCATCTGCGCCCCCGGCAGCCCGCAGAACCACAGCACCTTCAGGTCCGCGATGATCTGCTTCGGCCGGACGCCGAACTCCTTGGCGACGTCGTCGACGCGAGCACCGTCGTTCTCGCGCAGGTAGGGCACCAGTGCCAGCAACCGCTGCACCTGGTCACGCGCATTGCTCATACCCCGGCCACCGTCCGGAGCCGCCACAGCACACCGTCCAGTACGTCGCCTGGGCCCTCCACCACCGCGTCCGGGCCGTACGACGCGATCTCCTCGGCCAGCACGCCGGAGTCGGCGTACGGGACGTGCAGGAGGTCCCAGCCCTCCTCGTACGGCTCAATGGCGTTCGCACGGCGCCGCAGGCTGACGCATGAGCCGGTGCGGGCCCGCACCTTCGCCTCCGACGTCGGCCGTGGCGGCGCGAGCTCGGACACCAGCGAGCGCAGGTCGGTGCCCTCCGGCACGGTGAACGCGCCCGGCTCGCCGACCGTCTTCACGTCCCCGCCGATCCGGGACAGCCGGAACATCCGGGTCGCCTGACGGTCCCGGTCCCGGCCCACGACGTACCAGCGACCGTGCCAGGACACGATCCCCCACGGCTCCAGGGTCCGCGTGGTCGGCTCCGACGCACCGCTGCGCAGGTGCTGGAACCGTACGGCGGTCCGGCTGACCACAGCCGACCACAGCGGGTCGAAGGCCGGCTCGGACGCGCCGACGTGCGGCTCGATCGCACTCAGCGCGGACTGGTCGGTCTGGATCCCGGCCGCCTTCAGCTTGAGCACGGCCGACGTGGTCGCCTCGGCGAGGCTGGCGTGCTGCCAGACCCGGGCGGCGACACCGAGCACGGCGGCCTCGTCCGGCTCCAGGTGGACCTCGGGCAGCTCGAACACGTCCCGGCGGATCCGGTAGCCGACCTCGTCGGAGAAGAACTTGTCGATGGTGCCCATCTCGATCGGGATGCCGAGGTCGCGCAGCTCGTCCTTGTCCCGCTCGAACATCTTCTCGAACGCGTCGTCGGTCTGGCCCGCGTACCCCTCGACCACTTCGCGGATGCGTTCCTTGGTCACGTAGGTGCGCGCGACCAGCAGGCAGATGACCACGTTGAGCAGTCGCTCACTCTTCCGCGCCGACACCCGACCACCTTACGGCCTGAAAGCGTCAAACCCCGCCCTCCCGCACCGAAATCTTCGAACACACCTTCGAGGCACTACAGTCGGCGTGTGATTCGGTGGCGCGACGGTGTGGTGCGTGAGATCGGACGGAGCTGGGCGGGCGCTGTCGAACTGACAGTGACGGTCGGCGAACAGACTGTGCGCGCGCTCGCCTACCCGGAGCTGGTCGGTACGCCGGTGGCCGGCGACCGGGTGCTGCTCAACGTCGGCGCGCTCGACAAGGGTCTGGGGACGGGCGGGTACGCCTTGGTGGTCGCCGTACCGGACCGGTTGCCCAAGGACCCGCCAGAACACGGGCACCTGGTCAAGGCCCGCTACACGCCGCTGCAGACGATGGTGCTGGGCGCGGACGAGCAGGACTCCCCCGACCACGACGTACTGCGTGATGCGGACGACCTGTTCCGTACGCCGGTCGTCGTGGCGGACCTGCACTCGGCGCTGCCCGCCGTGCTGGCCGGTGTGTATGAGGCTCGACCGACCACGCGGGTCGTGTATGTGATGACGGACGGTGGGGCGCTGCCGCTGGCGTTCTCGCGGACTGTGGCAGCGCTGCGGGACAGCGGGTGGCTGAGCGGGACGGTGACCGTTGGACAGGCGTATGGCGGGGATCGGGAGGCTGTCACGGTCCACACCGGGCTGCTGACCGCCGTACACGTGCTGACGGCGGAGCTCGTCGTACTGACGCAGGGGCCGGGCAACCTGGGGACTGGGACCCGGTGGGGGTTCTCCGGGGTGCAGTCGGGTGAGGCGGTCAACGCGGTCGGCACGCTGGGCGGGCGGGCGGTGGCGTCGCTGCGGATCTCCGAGGCCGACCCGCGGCCACGACACCGAGGCATCTCGCACCACAGCCTGACTGCGTACGGCCGGGTGGCGTTACAGCCGGCGGATGTCGTTGTACCCGACCTGCCGGGTGAGTTCGGCGACGCGGTCCGGGACGCCGCCGAACCGCTGAAGGCCCGGCACCGCGTCGTACGCGTGGGTGTGGACGGCCTGTACGACGCCATGCGCGCAGCGCCGGTGAATTTGTCGACGATGGGCCGCGACCTGGACGCCGACCGCGCCTACTTCGAAGCGGCCGCCGCAGCAGGCCGCCACGCCGCCGGCCTCGTGGACGTGCCGTGATCATCACTGCCGCGAGCTTCCCGACCCCCGAGTTCATCAAGACGACGAACAACCCGGCGGTCTGGGACCAGAAGGCACGGTTCGCCGATCTCCAGGCGGCTGCCGCCAACCAGGCGCTGGAGAGGTTGAGCGGGACGCTCGACCGGCTGACGGCGCCGTACGAGCGCTCCATGGCCTTCGTGCAGCTCTACCGCGACCTGGCGGAGTGGCGGTATCGCCTCGCCCACACCGCGGAGGGTCAGAGCCCCGGTGCCGAGCTCGAGCAGTACCACCGCCCGATCGGTGGCCATCAGATGCTGGACCGCTTCGGACCGGGCCGTCGGAGGGAGCTGACGACCGACCGGGCCACCGGCCTGGTGGTGCGGGTCGCCGAGACCCCAGGCAGCCGCACGTCGGCCCGGATGGGCGCACTCATCGAGGCGCGGTTCCAGGCCGAGGCGCCACCGCGCGTCGAGATGTTGCAGAACCACGTGCGGTTGCCGGACGGCCGGACGATCCCGGGGAACGTGCTGATGCGCGGGAGCGCTGCCGCCGACGCGTACGGCATCCCCGTTCCTCCCGAAGGGATCTGGTGCACGATGACCGGCGCCGAGGCCGATCGGCGCACGATGACCGGCGCCGAGGCCGATCGGCGTGCTCTGCAGCGGGAGGCGTTCACCGTGCTGGGCGACCTGGAGACGCAGCGGGCCGAGGGCCGAGCGGACCTGGTCGCGGATCCGGACGCGCGGCGGGCGTTCGCAGCGGCGGAGTACTACCTGTACCAGGGGCCCGAGTACCAGCGCGGAGGGGACGCGACGATCAGGGTCCTGCTGGCCACCTCGCACGCCCGCATCTTCGATGCGGCGCCGAAGCTGCCGCACGACATCGACCTGATGGCGTACGTCGCCGGGCAGGACGAGTTCCACAGGCACGTGGAAGGCACTCAGGCAGTGCTGTCGGCCGGTGCCCCCGTCCAGGCTGACCCGGGTCGGCAGCCGGCGGCTTGGCGGCAGCAACAGCGTGGGGTAGCGCCGGAGCGAGGGTGATCGGTGGGGGTACGTCCACCTCGGGTGTGGTCGCAGTACTCCTGATGCTCGGGCTTTCGGCGGCGACGCTGGAAGCATGGCAACCACCACTGCAGTCGAAGCCCCGCTGACAGCCCGTTGGGCGACCCTGATGTGGTTGCTCGCCATCGGTGCGGGGGTTGCGGAATCCGTCCTCGGGGCGATCCAGGCGGACATCTCCCTCCCAACTCTCGCGGTCCAGCTCGCCGTACGCGCCCTCGTGTACGGCGCTCTCTTCGTCACCATCGACCGCTACTTCCGCCACGGCGTCCCGTGGTCCCGCTACCTCCTCGCCGGTCTCCTAGGCACTGTCGGTCTCGCCTCCCTCGTCTACGAACCCATCACCTGGCTGGCCGACCACGACCTCACCGAGCTCACCTGGTCTCCCGCGTTCTTCCTCTCGGCAGGTCTCCGCACCATCCACCTGAGCGCCCTGCTCGCCGCCCTCGCCCTCACCTTCCACCGGGACACCAACCGCTGGTTCCGCCGACAAACAGACCGAGAGCCGGTCCCCCAACGTTGGGAGACCGGCTCTCGGTAGGTGCTTGAGTTACTGACCCTGCTGCTTCGGGGCCGGGAAAGCGTTCAGCACGTCGATGACGGCGAAGGCGCTGACCGTCTTGCCGGAAGCGTCCTTGGTCGGGGGGAGCTCGACGAGGACTCGGCTGCCGATCGGGATGCCGGCGAGCGCGTCCAGCGGGCCGGACTGGCCGTTCGGGCCGGGGCCCACCTGGAGCTGGTCGGTCGGCGCGCCGGGCTGCGCGGGCTGGCCCTGAGCGGCGGGCTGGCCGTCCCACGTGCTGGCCTGCTTCTTGCCGGTGTAGTCGAACACGACGTACCGGCCGATCAGCTGGCTGCCCTTCTCGATCGGCTTGCCCTTGCCGGTCGCGAACACGACCGGCTTGCCCGGCTTCGCCGGCGCCTTACTGCCGGCCGGGACCGTCACCTTGGGCTCCGCGTTCAGCGCGCCGGTGACCTTGATCGCACTCGCCGTCGAGGCCGCCGGAGTGGCGTCCAGCGGGGTGTCGTTGGCGGCCGCGCCGACCAGGTCGACGACGAAGATCAGCGTGTCGTCCTTGGTGATGCCCGCCTTCTCGTTGCCGCCGGACGGGCCGTAGCCCTTGTCGGCCGGGATCGACAGCATCACGCGGCTGCCGATCTTCTTGCCGACCAGGCCCTCGTCCCAGCCGGCGATGACGCCGCCGACCCCGATCGGGAACGACGCCGGCGCACCGCGGTCGTAGGAGTTGTCGAAGACCTTGCCGTCCCGCCAGATCTGGCCGAGGTAGTTCGCCGTGAGCAGCTCGCCCTTCTTGACCGCCGGCCCGTCGCCCTCCTTGAGGACCTCGGTCACCAGGGTCTTGTCCGGGTCACCTTCGCGGTGGGTGACGGTCGGCTTCTGGCCGAACTCCGAGGTCACCTTGACCCCGCCGGCTCCGAACTCCGGTTCGTCGGAGCCACAGGCGGCCAGCCCGGACCCGAGCGCGACCACCGCGACCAGACTCAACAACTTGCGCACGAAACGAGCACCTCGAAACATCCCGGCGCGATCCGCGCCGCTCGACTCGGAGGGCAGACACCCTCTCGGGGGCAACAACGCGCCCACCCTAGCCTGCGCACGCAAAGACCCCAGCGCCCGGTCGCGTCACCATTGCGTCACACCACGTACAGTGACAGCCATTTCGTCGTACGGCGGGGCGCCGCACCCTCACATGCTGGCGATCAGCTTCTCGACGCGCTCGTCGTGGGACTTGAACGGGTCCTTGCACAGCACGGTCCGCTGGGCCTGGTCGTTCAGCTTCAGGTGCACCCAGTCGACGGTGAAGTCGCGGCGGCGTTCCTGCGCGCGCTTGATGAACTCACCGCGCAGCCGAGCCCGGGTCGTCTGCGGCGGCACCGACTTGGCCTCGAAGATGCGCAGGTCGTCGACCACCCGGGTGACCGCGCCCTTGCGCTCGAGCAGGTAGTACAGCCCGCGCGGCCGGTGGATGTCGTGGTAGGCCAGGTCGAGCTGGGCGACCCGCGGGCTGGCCAGGCCGAGGTTGTTCTGCTGCCGGTAGCGCTCGATCAGGCGGTACTTGATCACCCAGTCGATCTCGCGCTCGATCCCGCTCAGGTCGCCGGACTCGATCGCCTTCAGGGTCCGCTCCCACAGCGACAGCGCCCGCTCGACGGCCGGCGTCCCGAGCTCGCGGCGGTCGACGAAGTCGCGTGCCTTGGTCAGGTACTCCGTCTGGATGTCGAGGGCACTCGCCTCGCGGCCGTTGGCCAGCCGGACCTCGCGGCGGCCGGTCATGTCGTGGCTGATCTCCCGGATCGCCCGGATCGGGTTGTCCAGGGTCAGGTCGCGCATCACGATGCCGGCCTCGATCATCCGCAGCACCAGGTCGGTGCTGGCCACCTTGAGCAGCATGGTGGTCTCGGACATGTTGGAGTCGCCGACGATCACGTGCAGCCGGCGGAACCGCTCGGCGTCCGCGTGCGGCTCGTCGCGGGTGTTGATGATCGGCCGGGACCGGGTGGTCGCGCTGGAGACCCCCTCCCAGATGTGCTCGGCGCGCTGGCTGACCGAGTACACCGCGCCGCGTGGGGTCTGCAGCACCTTGCCGGCGCCGCAGATCAGCTGGCGGGTGACCAGGAACGGGATCAGCACGTCGGCCAGCTTGGCGAAGTCGCCGTGCCGGCTGACCAAGTAGTTCTCGTGGCAGCCGTAGCTGTTGCCGGCCGAGTCGGTGTTGTTCTTGAACAGGTAGACGTCGCCGAAGATGCCCTCGTCGTGCAGCCGCTTCTGCGCGTCCACGAGCAGACCCTCGAGGATCCGCTCACCTGCCTTGTCGTGCGCGATCAGGTCGGTGACCGAGTCGCACTCACCGGTCGCGTACTCCGGGTGGGAGCCCACGTCGAGGTAGAGCCGGGCCCCGTTGCGGAGGAAGACGTTGCTGCTCCGCCCCCAGGACACGACGCGCCGAAACAGGTACCGCGCCACCTCGTCCGGGGTCAGTCGGCGCTGACCGCGAAAGGTACACGTGACGCCGTACTCGTTCTCCAGACCGAAGATTCGCCGGTTCACACACCCACACTACGTGGCAGCTCCGACAACCGGGTCAAGTCTCAGGCGCGCCGTTGTGCGGCGTTACCCCTTTGATGTCAACCGACTGCGAGTGGAGCGCTCTCCGGACCGGTGGGTGGATCTTCGGGTGGAGGTCGGACCGACAGTAGTGACGGTGCGGGTTGCGACTGCCAGCGTCGGCGTCATGAGGAGACGAACCTTCACCGCCGTACTGGCCTCGACGATCCTGACCGGGGCGTCGCCTGCCTTCGCCCGTGGCGGTGACCTGACACTGCGGCTGCCGGCGCCGACGGGAGGATTCTTGGTCGGTACAACGAGCATGGCTCTGGTGGATCGTGATCGCGCCGATCCGTGGAACGGCGCTGGTGTGCGCGAGCTGATGACCACGGTCTTCTACCCGGCGGCCGACGTACGCGGATGTCGTCGGGCTCCGCAGCTCACGCCGGCTGCAGCCGCGGTGTTCAAGGGGCTCGACGCCGGCCTCCTGCATCCCGAACTGCCGACCAGCGGGGTCGACTGGGGCGCGACGATGACGCATGCGTACGTCGGTGCGCGTCCGCTGCCTGCACGGCGTCCAGTCCTGCTGTACAGCCCTGGTGGCGCGGATCCTCGAACAATCGGCACATCGGTAGCGGAGGACCTCGCCAGTCACGGCTACGTGGTGGTCACGATCGACCATCCGGGTGAGGCGAGCGAGGTCGAGTTCCCGGACGGTCGGCTGCGGACGATCGAGGTGCCGCCGGAGGTTCAGACCGATCCGGTGCTGTCTCGGACGATGATGAGCACGAGGTTCGCGGATGTGGAGTTCGTGCTCGGTCAACTGTCGTCGCTGGGCGTGCCGGTGGATCTGCGGCGGGTCGGGATCTATGGGCACTCGGCGGGCGGCGCGACTGCGGCGGTCTCGCTCGACGATCCTCGGATCCGGGCAGCGGTCAACCTCGAGGGGTACCTGGATTCGCTGGACGGTGAGCTGTATCCGATCGCCGTGCACGGCACTGACAAGCCGCTGCTGCTGGCCGGGACTGACGGGTTTCGCGACGATCGCTTCGACCGGACCTGGGCCGCCCTGCTGGCTCACGGCGGACCGGTCCGGCGGGTGGAGCTTGGGGACGCGAACCATTGGGTGTTCACCGACTACGCCGCGCTGACCCCGCAGTTGCAGGCGGCTGGACTGGTTACGCCGTCGGCACGGGCTCGGCTGATTGGCAGTACGTCTTGCGGGATCAGCGCCGTACGCAAGCTGGTTCAGGGATTCTTCGACCGGGCGCTGTAACTTTCCGGCGACGCAGTGCATCGACGTGGGCATGAGGACACTCACCGGGTTGGCAGGCACGCTGAGCGCCGTACTGCTGGCGGCGACACTCGTCCCGACGGCGGCAGCGAGCACCACGGCCGTTTGTGGCCTCAGGCTGGGGTCGGTAACGGCATCGGGCGGTCACCGCCTCCAGCAGATCTCCGCGACCACACCGCCGAGCGTCGTGCAGTCGGTCGACGGGCCGAAGGACCTGTTTCCGGACGGGCAGGGGCGGCTGGCCACGTCGGTCGCTTGGGAGCCTGGTGCGAGCGAGGGCGAGCATCGCTTCGGCAGTGTGACGATCGGCAACAGCCTGTACGACTTCTACTACCACGTCGGCGACAACCTGACCGACGTCACGCCGGAGACGTACGAACAGACGCTGATCGGCGGTGGGTGGACGCCGAGCATCACGTACGTCGAGGAGTCGTTCTACTTCCCCCGCGACGGGTCGCACCGCGCCAACAACTACGCGCTGTGGTCCGGGACGATCCACCGCTGGAACCAGGGCTGGGGCCAGGCCAAGGTCTTCAAGGGGTTCGACGCGGTGAAGACGATGACGCTGATCAGCCAGACCGCGACGTACGACACCTTCCTCGCGAACACCCGCGGCGGGGCGCTGTACACGATCCGGATCCCGCTGAGCAGCACCGCCGTACCGATCGTCAAGAAGGTGCGCACGCGCACGTGGCAGGGTTTCGAGGTTCTGATCGCCGAGAAGTGCGGCCGGGCGAGCACGCTGCTCCTAGGCATCGACAAAGACACCGGCTCCGCCCACGTCTACGCCATGAGCCACGCCACCGGAACCACCACCGTCATCAACTCCCTCGGCAAACTCCCAGGCACCTACACCGCCCCCACCTACTTCCGCTACCGCCGCACAATCACCAGCCCAACAGGCGCCCTAAACGGCGAGTAGCCCACCACGCCGAGCCGCCCGTACGGCGCGTCGCCAGCTCCGGCCGATCGCCCGGCTCGGGTGGGTCGCCCCGGACACCGTCCCGCTCCCGCACACCGCCCCGGACGGCACATCGTCCTGCTCCAGCGAGTAGATCGGTACGACGAGCCGCCCCTGTGCCGGGAGCACGTCAGAGGTCGACGAGGTCGAGGAGTTGGCCTAGTTCTTTTTGGTCGAGTTCGCGGAGTTCGCCGGTGTGGAGGTTGCCGCGGCGGACCGGGCCGATGGCAGTGCGGGTGAGGCGCTTGACCGGGTGGCCGACCGCGTCGAACATCCGGCGGACGATCCGGTTGCGGCCCTCGTGCAGGCTGATCTGGATCAGGGTGCGGCCGCGGATGCTGGAGATCACCTTGACGGTGTCCGCCTGCGCCGGTCCGTCGTCGAGCTCGACGCCGTCGAGGAGGCTGCGCAGGACTGCCGGCTTCACGTTGCCGTCGACTTCGGCGACGTACGTCTTGGAGACCTCGTACGACGGATGCGCGAGCCGGTGCGCAAACTCGCCGTGGTTCGTGAGGAGCAGCAGACCCTCGGTGTCGGTGTCCAGCCGGCCGATGTGAAAGAGCCGCTCCGGCCGGTCCTCGACGAAGTCCGCAAGACAGCGCCGCCCCTGCGGATCCGCCATCGTGGAGACGACTCCGCGGGGCTTGTTGAGCACCAGGTACACGTGAGCGCTGGTCGGCGGAATCCGCTCCCCATCAACCCGGATCACCGAAACAGCCGGATCCACCCGCCGCCCGAACTCGGTCACGACCTGCCCGTCGACCTCGACCCTGCCCTGCTCGATCAGGATCTCCGCGTTACGCCGGCTGGCCACCCCCGCCTGAGCCAACACCTTCTGCAGCCGAACCCCCGCCTCTTCCTCACCCATCACGATCCCCATCCCACCCCCGCAACCGCTCCCAAGCCAAACTCCCCGCCACCCCGGACCCCTCAGCCCTGCCACCTTCCGCGGTGTCACCTGAGTCCGCCGCACCAGCTCGGCCCGTTGCGCCGGCCTCATCCACCGAGTCAGCTTCATCCGCGGTGTCAGCGTCCTCCGCCGCGCCAGCTTGGTGTACCTCGCGGCCGACGCCCTCCCCTGCGTCCGGCTCCCCGCCGGCCTCGGCTTCGACACCCACCTCGGACGTGACCGGCTCGTCAGTCGTCAAATCACCGTCGATCCCGGCGGAGGTGCCCACAGGCTCGTCCTCTGAATCAGCTGCGTCCTCGGCTTCGGCAGTCGCCTCAGAGTCGACCGGTTCGTCGGTGCTCAGATCCGACGACTCGCCTGGCGCGGCTCCCGCGGTCGGCTCGGAGCCGGCTGCCTCGTCCGTCTCGAACTCCTCGGACGGCTTCAAATTCCCCGGCTCGTGCTCGACGTCCAGGTCAACCGGCTCGTCGGTCGTCAGATCGCCGTCGATGCCGGTGGCACCCTCAGCCGACTCGGCGACTGCGGTCGGTTCGCCGGCGGGCTCGATCTCCTCGGACGGATCGAGGTCGGCCGGCTCGTGGTCGGCGTTCAGGTCGGCTGGTTTCTCGGTTGCCAGGTCTGCGTCGATGCCGGTGTCGTCAGGTGGCTCGTCTGCGGTGGGCGGGTGTTCGTCTGACGTGGGCGGCTCGTTGGTGGGGTCGGGCGCCGTACCTTCCTCTGAAGATGCGGGAGGGAGGGATTGGGCGGCTAGCTCTTCCTCGATGTCGTCCATGTCGGGGAGGTAGGGGGCTAGCTCGGGGAGGTCGTCGAGGGACTGCATGCCCATGCGTTCGAGGAAGTACGACGTGGTGCGGTACAGGGTTGCCTGGGACTCGGTGTCGGCGCCTGCTTCCTCGACGAGGCCGCGGGCGACGAGGGTGCGCATCACGCCGTCGACGTTCACGCCGCGGATCGCGGAGACTCGTGCGCGGCTGACCGGCTGCTTGTACGCGACGACGGCGAGCGTTTCCAGGGCGGCTTGAGTGAGGCGCGCCTGCTGCCCGTCGAGGACGAACCTCTCCACGTACGGCGCTGCCTCCACGCGGGTGTAGTAGCGCCAACCGCCGCCCACCTCACGCAGGTCGAACCCACGCCCCTGCTCGGTGTACTCCGCGGCCAGCGCCTCCAGCGCGGCCGACACATCACCCGTTGGCCGGCCGACCGCCCGAGCCAGCGTCAGCACCGGCAACGGCTCGTCCGTCACCATCAGGATCGCCTCGAGCGCCCGCCGCATCGTCTCGTCATCAATAACAACCTCATCCCCCACCGGCACCGCCGTCTGCCCCGGCTCCAGGTAGTCCTCCCCGTCGTCGGTCCCGGCGGAGTCGTCGGCGGAGTCGGCTAGCTCCGCGGAGGCAGCCGCGTCGGCGCCATCCTCAGACGGAGCTGCGTCGGTGGACGCGCCGTCGGCGGAGTCGGCGGAGGGCGACTCGTCATCCGGGTCCGCGGGATCCGCGGAGGTGGTGGGGGCGTCGGCGCCCGGTGCGGCGTCGGTCGCCTCCGGGGTCGCGTCTGCGGAGTCGGCCTCGGGCGACTCCGCGCTCGGCTCCTCAACTGGGGTTGAGTCGGTGGACGCGTCCGCGGCGGCGGACGGCTCTTCGGCGTCGGAGTCGCCGGGGTCCGCGCCGGCGTCGGAGTCGCCGGGGTCCGCGCCGGCGTCGGAGTCGCCGGGGTCCGCGTCGGCGTCGGAGTCGGTGGGGGCCGCGTCGGCGCCTTGGTCGACGAAGCTGGGGTGTTCTTCGCGGGAGTCGGCGGCGGCGCCTTGGTCGACGAAGGTGGGGTGGTCTTCGGGGGTGCCGGGGGCGGGGGCCGGGTGGGTTGGGTGTTCGGTCACTGGTCCGCCGTCTCGTTCGGGGCGTCGGCCGGGGCGGGCTCGACGTCGTCTTCAGCTGTGGCGCTGGCGCCGGGTTCGAGGAAGTCGGTGTCGTCGGAGACCCGTGGGGCCTCGCCGTCCTCGGATTCGGGGCGCGACACCTCGTCGAACTCGTCGCTGACGTCGATGTCGCCCTCGTCCGACCCGGTCCACCGGATTGTGAGCTCCCCCAGCGGCGTCACCTGGTCGAAGGAGACCGCGGCCTCCCGGAACAACTCCAGCAACGCCAAGAACCGGCAAACCGTCGTCACGGTGTCCGGCGAGTCCGCCACCAACGCGCGGAACGTCGTACTCCGCTGCCGCCGCAACCGGTCCACGACGACAGCCGCCTGCTCCCGCACCGTCACCTGCGAACCGTGCAGGTGCGTCAGCGACACACCTTCCGGTACGTCGGTCTTCGGCGCCATCGCCCGGGCGGCCAGCGCAGCCAGCCCGGCCGGATCGATCCCCAGCAACACCTCGGGCAGCAGCTCCGCGAACCGCGGCTCCACCCCCACCGCCCGCGGGAACCGCTTGGCCTCGGCAGCCATCCGCTCCTGCATCAGCGCCGCGATCTGCTTGAACGCGCGGTACTGCAGCAGCCGCGCGAACAGCAGGTCCCGCGCCTCCAGCAGCGCCAGGTCCTCGGAGTCCTCGACCTCGCCCTTCGGCAGCAACCGGGCCGCCTTGAGGTCGAGCAGGGTCGCCGCGATCAGCAGGAACTCCGACGTCTGGTCCAGGTCCCACTCCGACCCCAGCGCCTTGATGTGGGCGATGAAGTCGTCGGTGACCTGCGACAGCGCGATCTCGGTGATGTCGAGCTTGTGCTTGCTGATCAGCTGCAGCAGCAGGTCGAACGGCCCCTCGAAGTTGACCAGGTGGACGCTGAACCCCTTGCCCTCGGCAACAGCCGGGACAGCGTCGTCCCCCGGGGACAACTCCAGAGGCAGCGAGTCCGCCACGGTCACTCCGAGGCCTTGAGCCGCCGTACCAGCACCGAGTCCGGCCCGTGGTCGACGAAGTCGGCCAGCAGCACGTCGATCGCCTCGCGGACGATCCGGCCGCGGTCGGCCGTCAGCCCGTGCTCGGCCCGTAGCGCGAGTCTGGTCTGTTCCAGGCCGAGCAGCTCCTCCTCCGTCACGTACACGGTGATCTTCGTGTCGTGCCGGATCCGACCACTCGACTTGCGGTCGTCGACGACCGCCGTGCGGGACCGCACGGTCGACGCCGGCGGTCCGTCAGTGGTGGTGCGCTTCTCGGGTCTGGTCTGCTTCGGTGCCGCACCCCCGAAGAGTTCACTGGCACCTGGCAGGCTCACCCGGCGGGACAACGCGCCAGCACCTCCTTGGCAAGGTCGCGGTACTGGGTAGCCGCTTGGGACGATGGCGCGTACGTCGTGATCGGTTCGCCGACGACCGTGGTCTCGGGGAACTTGACGGTACGCCGGATGACGGTGTGGAAGACGCGTTCGTCGAAGGCCTGGACCACCCGGTCGAGGACCTCCCGGGCGTGCGTCGTACGCCCGTCGAACATGGTGCCGAGGATGCCGACGATCTCCAGCTTCGGGTTCAGCCGGTCCTGCACCTTGCCGATCGTGTCGGTCAGCATCGCCAGCCCGCGCAGCGCGAAGAACTCGCACTCCAGCGGGACCACGATGCCGTTGGACGCGGTCAGTGCGTTCACGGTGAGCAGGCCGAGCGACGGCGCGCAGTCGATCAGGATCACGTCGTAGTTCGGGATGATCGGCTCGAGCACGCGCTGCAGGGTGTACTCGCGGGCGACCTCCTGGACCAGCTGGACCTCGGCCGCGGACAGGTCGATGTTGGCCGGCAGCAGGTCGAGGTTCTCCACCCGGGTCGGCCGGATCACCTCGTCCGGGGTGATGTCGCGCTGCATCAGCAGGTTGTAGACCGAGATGTCCAGGTCGTGCGGCTGCACGCCGAGGCCGATCGAGGCCGAGCCCTGCGGGTCGAAGTCGATCAGCAGCACCTTGCGGCCGGTCTCGGCGATCGCCGCGCCGAGGTTGATCGTGGTCGTGGTCTTGCCGACGCCACCCTTCTGGTTGCACATCGCGATCACCTGCGCCGGGCCCGTCTTGGTGGGCGGCTGCGGCACGGGCAGGTCGGGAACCGGCCGGCCGGTCGGCCCGATCTTGTTCCTCGGACCGTGCGCGTCATTCACAGGTGCGATGTCCTCCGCGGTGAGCTTGGCCGTCGGCCGGGGCATCTCCGCATAGTTCTCGGGTGGGGTCAGATTCCGCTGCGGCTGGGGCGTGGCTGCAGGCTGGGAGACCGTCGGCGCGATCGGTTGGGCCGGCGACGGGAACTGCTCGGTGCCCGGGAATGTCGACTCGTTCATGACTCGTCAAACCTTTCAACCGATACGGGCGATCCCAGCGACTGTAAGCGTGCATTCAAGCACTCTCAACCAGCCACTCCGCACCGGGGTGGGGTGGTTTGTCGACAAAGCTCCGGACCCGGCCGATCACTGCCTCCGCGTGACCAACCGTAACCAGATGATCGCACACCGTCCCCGAATTCCGTGCACCGGGTCCTACCCTTTCACGAGCCTGTTGTCCTAGGCGAACCAGGCCGCGCGGGCCCGCGGCTAGGACGAGAGCGCGCGCGGATGGGAGGTCGCGTAGACCTCGCGGAGTTTGTCGACGGTGACCAGCGTGTAGACCTGCGTCGTAGTCACCGAGGCGTGGCCCAGCAACTCCTGCACGACGCGGACGTCAGCGCCGCCGTCCAGCAGGTGGGTGGCGAAGGAGTGGCGGAGGGTGTGCGGGGAGATCTCCTTGGCGATGCCGGCTCGTTGGGCGGCCCGGCGGAGGACGGTCCACGCGGACTGACGGGAGAGGCGGCCGCCGCGGGCGTTGAGGAACAGGGCCGGCGTGCCGCGTCCTCGGCGTACCAGGTCGGGTCGGCCGCGGACCTGGTACGCCGACAGCGCTTCGCGGGCGTAGGACCCGACAGGTACGACGCGCTCCTTGCTGCCCTTGCCTCGCAGCAGCACCGCACCGGCTTCGAGGTCGATGTCGTCGACGTCCAGCCCGACCGCCTCGGAGATGCGCGCGCCGGTGCCGTACAGAAACTCCAGCAACGCCGCGTCACGCGTCGCCAGAACGGCCGGCTCCGCCTCCGCGCCGGAAGCCGCGGTCAGGATCCGTGACACCTCGTCAACGGAGAGTGCCTTCGGCAACCGTTGCGGCGGGGCCGGCGGCTTCACCGCGGCCGCCGGGTCCACCGCGGTCAAACCCTCGCGCAGGCAGAACCGGTGAAACCCGCGTACGGCGACCACAGTCCGGCCGGCCGAGGACGCGGTGAGCGGCGGGTGGTCCGCGTCACCCTCCCGCAACCGCATCAGGAAGTCGCTGACCACGGCCTCGGTGATCCGGCCGAGATCGTCGATCCCCGCGCCCGCGAGGTAGTCGTCGTACCGGCGCAGGTCACGCCGGTACGACGCCAGGGTGTTCGCAGCCAGGCCACGCTCCACCGTGAGGTGGTCCAGGTAAGCGCCAACCGCCCGGCTGATGCTCAGACCAGCACCTCGTCGAGCTTCAGCTGGGACAGGTCGTGGGCCTCGGCAACGGGTCCGTAGGTCACGTGCCCCTCGTGCGTGTTCAGGCCGAGCGCGAGGCTGTGGTCCTGCTTCATCGCCTCCCGCCAGCCCAGGTTCGCCAGCTCGATCGCGTACGGCAGCGTCACGTTGGTGAGCGCGTACGTCGACGTGTTCGGCACCGCGCCGGGCATGTTGGCGACGCAGTAGAACAACGAGTTGTGCACCTGGTAGACTGGGTCCGCGTGCGTGGTCGGGCGCGAGTCCTCGAAGCAGCCGCCCTGGTCGATGGCGATGTCGCAGAGCACGCTGCCCGGCTTCATCCGCCGGACCATGTCGTTGGTGACCACCTTCGGGGCCTTTGCCCCCGGCACCAGGACGGCGCCGATCACCAGGTCCGCCTCGAGCACCGCGCGCTCGATCTCGAACGAGTTCGCGGCGATCGTCAGCAGGTGCCCCTGGTAGATCCGGTCGGCCTCGCGCAGCCGGGCGATGTTGCGGTCGAACAGCTGCACCTGCGCCTGCATGCCGAGCGCGATCGCGGCCGCGTTCATCCCGGCGACGCCGGCGCCGATGATCACGACCCGCGCCGGGTGCACGCCGGAGACGCCGCCCATCAGCACGCCGCGGCCGCCGCCGCTGCTCATCAGGTGGTAGGCGCCCGCCTGCGGCGCCAGCCGGCCGGCCACCTCGCTCATCGGGGCGAGCAGCGGCAGCGAACCGTCCGGAAGCTGAACCGTCTCGTACGCGATCCCGGTGATGCCGGACTTCAGCAGCGCCTCGGTGCAGTCGGTGCTCGCGGCCAGGTGCAGGTAGGTGAACAGGACCTGGTCCCGCCGCATCCGGTGGTACTCCTCGGCCACCGGCTCCTTCACCTTGAGCACCAGCTCCGCGTCCAGCCAGACGTCGTCCGCGGTCGGCACGATCCGTGCCCCGGCCGCGACGAACTCGTCATCGGGGATCAGCGAACCGGTCCCCGCGCCCTGCTCGATCAGAACCTCGTGCCCGCTGCGCACGAACTCGTGCACGCCGGAGGGGGTGATCGCCACCCGGTACTCGTGGTTCTTGACTTCCTTCGGTACTCCGACCTTCACAACTCGCCCTTCTTTCACATTCCAGGTGTGCGGCCCACGTCGTTGTGTCCGCGGCCCGGCGGTGAGGGGTGTGCTGCCAGGTCGCTGCCGAGTGTAAGCCCGCAAGGCTCATACCACCTGATCGGATGGTCCTATCCGGTGGCGACTCGCGGAACCGTTGCCCGGCGGTTCGGTTACACTCCATTGAGACGCCGTGGCGCCCCGTGACGTTCACACCGGGATCCCTTGCCCGGCAGGCTTTGCGCAATCTTGACGCAATCTCCACTTCTCCCTTTACGCCAGTCTTGCACTGCCCAGAAGTGCGGACAGGCGCGCTCTTCGGTACCCCCGACCAAAACGCCGGAAGGAAGGTTCTGACATGGACGAAGAGGTCGCCCTGACGGGTGGCAACGTCGGCGGCGCCGTCCGCGTCGGCGACACCGTCCGGCGTGCCACCGGGCCGTGGACGCCGGCGGTTCATGCCTTGCTCAACTACCTCGCGGACGCCGGGTTGACCGGCGTCCCGCGCGTGCTCGGGTACGACGACCAGAACCGCGAGATCCTCGACTACCTTCCCGGTACGGCGTACGGCCCCGAGGTGCCCGACGACGTACTCGCGGACGCCATGCGCTGGCTGGCCGAGTACCACCGCGTAGTCGCGTCGTACCGGCCCGAAGGCGAGATCGTCTGGCGCACCAGTCGTGGCGAACTCGCTGCCGGACAGATCATCTGCATGCACGACTACGGGTACTACAACTGGATCGGCACCGAGTCCGGCTTCAGCGGCGTGATCGACTGGGACATGGCCGGCCCGGGCGTCCCCCTCGACGACATCGCCTTCGCCGCCTGGAACACCGCTCCGCTCGCGATCCCGATGGATCCCGCCTACCAGGCCGCGCGCCTGCAGCTGATGGCAACGTCGTACGGCGGATCCTTCACCCCACTCGAGATCCTCGAGGCCGCCCCGATCCGCGCCCAGCGGTCGGCCCGCGTCATCCGCGCCGGCCAGCAAACGAGTGACCCAGGCATGCTCAACCTGCTCAGGGTCGGCGAACCGGACCGCACCGAGCGACGGCTCGTGGACCTGCAGCAACGCATCCCCGACATCGCCGCCCACCTGTAGGCCGTCCACATTCTGGTTGCGCCGGCAGTCATCGTTGACGTGCCCTGGTGGGCGTCGGGGATGCTTTTCCCAGCACGGAATGGAGCCCGCCCGCTCCCGGTTGCAGCCTGAGAACGGTTCGACGAGAGGAGTACGCGTGGCGGTAGAACTTGGACGCTTCGGGGTCTGGCACGGACCTCAGCACTGGGGGCCGGAACTGGCGGCGGGACTGGAGCAGGCCGGGTACGGCGCGCTCTGGCTGGGCGCCTCCCCGGGCGCCGGCCTGCGCGACGCGGAAGTGTTGCTGGCGTCAACGAACTCCGTTGCCGTCGGCACCAGCATCGTGAACATGTGGAAGTCGCCCGCGGCCGACGTGGCCGCCTCGTACCACCGGCTGGAGGACGAGCACCCGGGCCGGTTCCTGCTCGGGGTCGGGATCGGTCACCCGGAACGCACCGGCGAGTACAAGTCGCCGTACGACACGATCGTCGGCTACCTGGACGAGCTCGACGACGCCAAGGTGCCGGCCGACCGGCGGGCACTGGCCGCGCTCGGCCCGAAAGTCCTGCAGGTCGCGGGATCCCGCACCGCCGGCGCCCTGCCGTACCTGACGACTCCCGAGCACACTCGCGAGGCTCGTCGTACCCTCGGCGGCGGTGTGCTGCTCGCGCCGGAGCACAAGATCGTGCTCGAGACCGACGACGAGATCGCGCGGACGACGGCGCGCGACTACCTGGCGTCGTACCTGCAGCTGCGCAACTACCGGTCGAACCTGAAGCGCCTCGGGTTCACCGACGCCGACCTGGACGACGGCGGTAGCGACCGGCTGGTCGACGCGCTGGTGCTGCACGGTTCGGCGGTGGAGATCGCGGAGGGTCTGAAGGCTCACCTGGACGCCGGTGCGGACCACGTCGCGGTCCAGCAGCTGGGGCGTGAGGGGATCGACCTGCTGCCTGGGTACGAGGCGCTGGCAACCGTTCTCCAGTAGGTGGTGACGAGTCCGTCCGGCGGTGCGCCTGTTCGCCGGACGGACCCTCTTGACGACCGCTTGAAGCGGAGGAACATCAGCAGTAGACGCACGCCATTTCGGGGTGCGTGCACTGGAGGTGTTCCCCATGACTGAGCGACACGAGTTGCGTTGGGGCGGAATTGCCGGACTGGCCTTCGTCGTCCTGGCACTCCTGGGCAGGTTCCTGCCCGGCAATCTCCCCACGGTGGACGAGTCGGAAGGCGCGATCACCGGCTTCCTCAACGACGCCCGGACCTCGATGCTGGTCGGGTCTCTGATGTGGGCCGCCGCGGCCGGACTGATCATCTGGTTCGCCGCCGCCTTCGCCGAGGCGATCAGAGAGCGGGAGGAGCGCAGTGACGTCCACCTCGCCCTGCTGGCGGGCTCGGTGCTGGTCGGCAGCGCGATCTTCGTGGATGCCGCCCTGACCGCCGCGACCGCGTTCAGCATCGACGGCCGGGGCGCGGCGATCACCATCATGCTGTACGAGCTGACCGCGGTGATGACGACGATGATCGGCTTCGCCGCCACGCTGCCGCTGGCCGCGGCCGGGATCGGTGTGCTGCGCACCCGGATGATGCCGAACTGGCTCGGGTACCTCGCGCTGCTGGCCGCCGTGGTGTCGTTCGCCGGCGCGTTCGGCGTGTTCGCCACCGACGGCGCGTTCATTGCCGGCGGCATGCTGATGACCACGGTCCCGTTGCTGCTGTCGGCGGTCTGGATCGTCTGCGCCGGCAGCTACATGATCCGCGAGCACCTGCCGGAGGTGACAGCGGGCGAGTCGATCGTTCCGCAGACCTGAGCTCGGTCGTCCGCCGGGGCTCGCGTGCCCCTGACGCGGGTCCCGGCGGGCCCTCCCCTCACCGCAGGGTGAAGTCCGCGAAGTCGAACCCCGGCGACACGACGCAGGACACCAGCACGGGCTGATCCCCCGCCGGTCGCGCCGCCTGCCACGCCCCCGCCGGTACGACGACCTGCGGCCGCTGACCCGCGCCGACGTCAGGCCCGAGGGTGACCGACTCGTCGCCGTACTCCAGCGTCAACGGCCCGCCGGAGTGCCACAACCAGATCTCCGCCGACCGCACCCGGTGCAACCGCGACTCCTCCCCCGGCGCCAGCAGGAAGTAGATCGCGGTCGCGCTGGCCCGCGTCCCGTCGTACCCCTCCGGCGCGATCTCCACCTCCGACCGCCACGTCTCCCGGTACCACCCACCCTCCGGATGCGGCTCAAGCCCCAACACCCCAGCCAACTCAGGCTTCTCCATGAAAGGCATTGTCGGATGGGAGGCGGCCCGGCAGAGTTCGGGGATGGGTGAGATGCCTTCTGAGTATCATCGGCGGTTGCCGTACGGGGAGCGGTTGTCTGCGGAGGCGCTGGTGGGGCAGCGGTTCTTTCCGTTCGAGGGGGACGTGCGGGTGGTGCCGCTGGCGGAGCCGGTGATGCCGGAGCCGCCACGTGGGGGTGAGCCGGGCGGGGCGCCGTGCGTGACGTGTGCCGATCCGGACAAGTTCGTGATCTGGCGGGACGACCAGTGGCAGTTGAAAGCGGGCTTCGAGCCGAACGGTCTGCCGTTCGTCGCCGTACTCGAGCCGCGCGAGCACTACCGCCTCGACAACCTGCCGCCCGAGCTGCTCGTCACCCTCGGCCCGATCATCCAGCGCGTCGCCGGCGCGATCCGCCGGATTGACAGCGTCGGCCGTACCCACTTCAACCGCTGGGGCGACGGCTCGGAGCATTTCCACATCTGGTTCCTCGCCCGCCCGGTCGGCCAGATGCAACTCCGCGGCGCGATGATCGCCGCCTGGGACGAGATCCTCCCCAAAGTCCCCGACGAGGAGTTCAAGGCCAACAGCCGCACCGTCGCCGCTGCCCTCTGCGAAGGCGGCGGCGAAGCGGTTGGCTGATTCCTACGAGCCCAGTGAGCGGGCGACGAGGATGTCGGTCTTGAGTTGCGGCGGGCCATCGACCGGAGCGGGGTCTTCGGCGGTCGGGGTGACGCCGCCGGCGGCGACCTTGTCGAGGACCTTCAGGCCGAGGCGGTCGACGGTGCCGAAGACGGTGTAGTCGGGGCGGAGGCGCGAGTCGGCGAAGACCAGGAAGAACTGGCTGCCGTTGGTGTTCGGGCCGGCGTTCGCCATCGCCAGGGTGCCGCGGGCGTAGACCTTGCGGGTGCCGGTCGGGTCGTCGGGCCAGTTCGGCAGGTCGGTCGGGAGCTCGTCCTTGTAGGAGTAGCCAGGGCCGCGTTCACCGGTGCCGCTCGGGTCGCCGCACTGCAGGACCTTCAGGGTCGGGTACAGCGTGAGCCGGTGGCAGGTGGTGAAGTCGTAGAAGCGGCTCTTCGCGAGGTGCAGGAAGCTCTGCACGGTGCATGGCGCCTTGGCCCGGTCGAGCGACAGCAGCATCGGGCCCTGGTTCGTCGCGACCACGACTCGCACGATGCCCTTGTTCGGCGTCGGCGTCGGGTCCGGCGGCAGCGAGACCGGGCGCGGCGACGGGTCGTCAGGGGTCGCGGTGTACCCACACGGACCACTGGTGGTCACTGGTGCGGCTGACGCCGTACCGGGAACGGTCAGCAGGCCGGCGACGGTCAGAGTCGCCAGGACGGCGACGCGGGTGGCTCTCATCGTTGAGATCTCCTTGGGGCGTTCGGGATCAGCCGGTGGCCAGGGTGAAGATCCGCAGGTCGCGGTTCTTCGGCAGGGTGATGCTGACCGGAGTCTTGGCCAACGTCAAGGGCGCCGTCGCGAAGATGTGCGTGCGGACGCTGTCCCGCCCGCCGGCACATTGTCCGGCTCCCCGCCTGTACGTCGGGCCACCACAACCGATTCATTGCCTGCCGCAACGTTTTTGGGTCTGGTACGGACGGCCGGTGTAGTTGTAGATCCACGGCGTGCTGATCGACGGCTCGTTGTCCAGCTCGGCATGCAGCTCACCGGCCTTGGCGTACGGGAAGATCGGGATGTCACCGGAGCCGCCGGCGCAGCCGGGTGCCGCTCATGTGCGTCAGGCTGAAGCCGCGGATCGTGCCGCTACCGACCGCACATCAAGCGTCACGGAAAGTTGCGGGACTCAGCGATCTTTGGCCGGCCAGGGCGAGTCCGCCGGCCGGAGGGTGTCGAAGCCCGGGCCGTTCAGCGCGGTCCAGGTGGCCAGAGCGCCCATCACGAGGATGGGGTTGTGCAGGTGGCCGGCCAGGACGGCGCCGACCACGTCGATCAGCGGCGCCCAGACGGTCTCCATGTCGGCTTCCTCGTGCCGCCGGTCGTAGGCCTCGTCGGCCGCGGACAGGTCGCGGGCCAGGAAGATCCGGACCGCCTCGTCGGTCAGGCCCGGGGAGGTGAAGGCGTCGACGAGGATCCGCCAGTCGGCCGCCTTCGTGCCCGTCTCCTCCCACAGCTCCCGCTCGGCGCCCAGCCGGTACTGCTCACCCTGGACGTCGAGCAGCCCGGCCGGTGGCTCGAGCAGCCGGTGGCCGACCGGGTGGCGGTACTGCCGGACCAGCAGCATCCGGTTGTTCTCGTCCAGGGCGACGACCCCGACCGCGCCGGGGTGCACGACCACGTCCCGGACGAACGGGTCGCGACCCGGTGGGTCGAGGTGGTCCCGCCGTACCGAGATCACCCGGCCGGTCTCGTGCACCACCTCGGACGAGGCGACCGGCCACTTCTCCGGGACGTCGGCCAGGCCGGCGCCGAACCGCAGTTCCGGAAAGTCCTTCATCGAGCCTTGACCGTGGTCTTGCCGACCGGCTTCTTCGCCACCGCCGGCTCCTCGACCGGCAGCCGCGACTCACGCTGGCGGATCAGGGCGGCGTTGATCAGGCCGGCGAACAGCGGGTGCGGCTTGGTCGGCCGGGACCGCAGCTCCGGGTGCGCCTGGGTGGCCACGAAGTACGGGTGCTGGGCCTTGTCGAGCTCGATGAACTCGACCAGCTCGTTGTCCGGGGACAGCCCGCTGAACACCAGGCCCGCCGTCTCCAGCTTGTCGCGGTAGGCGTTGTTCACCTCGTAGCGGTGGCGGTGCCGCTCCTGGACCGACGGGGCGCCGTACAGGTCGCGGACGATCGAGCCGTCCGCGAGGTTGGCCGGGTAGAGGCCGAGCCGCATGGTACCGCCGAGGTCGCCGGAGCCGGAGACGATGTGCTTCTGCTCCTCCATGGTCGCGATCACCGGCTGCTCGGCGTCCGGGTCGAACTCGCTGGAGTTGGCCTCGACCAGCCCGGCCAGATTGCGGGCGACCTCGATCACCATGCACTGCAGGCCGAGGCACAGCCCGAGGATCGGGATCCGCTGCTCGCGGGCGAACTTGATCGCGCCGATCTTGCCCTCGATCCCGCGGACGCCGAAGCCGCCCGGGATGCAGATCGCGTCGACGTCGCCGAGCAGCCGCGCGGCCGCCTCGGGCGTGGCGCAGTCGTCGGAGGCGATCCAGCGCAGGGTGACCTTGGCGTCGTTGTCGAAGCCGCCGGCCCGCAGCGCCTCCGCGACCGACAGGTACGCGTCCGGCAGGTCGATGTACTTGCCGACCAGCGCCACCGTGACCTGGTCCTTCGGGTTGTGTACGACCCGCAGTAGCTCGTCCCACCGGGTCCAGTCGACGTCACGGAACGGCAGGTTGAGCCGCCGTACGACGTACGCGTCCAGGCCCTCGGTGTGCAGCACCTTGGGGATGTCGTAGATGCTCGGCGAGTCGACGGCGGCGACCACGGCCTCGACGTCGACGTCGCACATCAGCGAGATCTTCCGCTTCACACCGTCCGGGATCGGCCGGTCGGCGCGGCAGACGACCGCGTCCGGGGCGATACCGATCGAGCGCAGCGCGGCGACCGAGTGCTGGGTCGGCTTGGTCTTCAGCTCACCGCTCGGGGCGAGGTACGGAACCAGCGAGATGTGCAGGAAGAAGACGTTGTCCCGGCCGACGTCGTGCCGGACCTGGCGGGCCGCCTCGAGAAACGGCAGCGACTCGATGTCGCCGACGGTGCCGCCGATCTCGTGCAGCACCACGTCGACGTCCGGGCCGGCCATCGCCAGCATCCGTTCCTTGATCTCGTTGGTGATGTGCGGGATCACCTGCACGGTGTCGCCGAGGTACTCGCCGCGGCGCTCCTTGGCGATCACGCTGGAGTAGACCTGCCCGGTGGTCACGTTGGCGACCGCGGACAGGTCCCGGTCCAGGAAGCGCTCGTAGTGGCCGATGTCCAGGTCGGTCTCGGCGCCGTCGTTGGTGACGAACACCTCGCCGTGCTGGAACGGGTTCATGGTGCCGGGATCCACGTTGAGGTACGGATCCAGCTTCTGCATGGTGACCCGGATGCCCCGTGCCGTCAGCAGACTGCCGAGGCTGGACGCTGTCAGCCCCTTGCCGAGACTGGATGCCACGCCACCGGTGACGAATACGTGCTTGGTCTGCTGGGAATTCGAAGCCCTGTCCACGGGCCTTCAGCCTACCTCTTGTCAACCCCCGGTCGCGACGAGACCCACGTAGATGTCGAGCAGATTCTTCGCCACCGCGTCCTCGTCCGGCCATCTGGCGGCCAACTCCCGGCCCCGCGTCCGCATAGCGTTCGCCGTCTCCGGCTCGGCCAGCACCGCACGGACCCCGTCCGCCAGCCCGTCGGCATCCCCGGGGAACGCCAGGACGGCGCTGTCGTCCACGAGCTCCGGGACGCCGCCGACCGCCGTCGCCACCACCGGTACGCCGACCTGCAGAGCCTCCTGGATGACCAGGGCCCGCGCCTCCCAGTGTGAGGTGAGCAGGAACACGTCGGCCGCGCCCAGAAGGTCCGCGATGTCGTCCCGGTGACCGAGGAGGCGCACCGGGAGGTTCTCCGCGTCGATCCGCGCCTGCAGGTTCTCCCGCAGCGGGCCGTCGCCGACGATCGCGAAGACCACGTCCGGGTTGGACTCCCGCACCAACGCAGCCACGGACAGTAGCGTCGGGTAGTCCTTCTGCGGGGCCAGTCGTCCCACGGTGAGCACGAGCGCTTCCTCGTCCAGCCCGAACGACTGCCTGACCTCGTGCCGCGGCGTGCGGACCTGAGGCATCGCGGGAGCCGCCACCGGAGCCAGCCTGGCCTGACGCGCTCCGAGGCTCTTGGCCAGCTCCACGAGGTCGCTAGAGGCTCCTAGAGTCAGGTCCGCTCCCCTGGCCACCAGCCGCTGTCCCAGCCGCATGACGAGCCCACGTGGGCCCGGAGCAATCACGGCGTTGTGCCAGGTGACCACCAGCGGCCGCAGCCGCGACCTGTCGCGGAGCGCCGTCATACCGGCTCGGTAGCCGTGCGCATGGACCACGTCAGCGCCGCGCAGCGCGGTCGCCTGGGTCACGACCTGCGCACCGCCGAAGTCGAAGTGCTCAGCGGTGCCGGGTGGTGCGCAGACGACTACCTCGTGCCCGGCATTCAGGAACCGCGGCACCAGGGAGGCGACGTGCTGCCCGATCCCGCCCCGCGACTCCGCGAGCAGCAGGCCGATCCTCATTGCGTCTCCTCCACAAGTCCACAACTCCGCAGGGCGCGGACGTCCGCGCGATCCAGTACCACCGCGACCGCGGCGTACACAACGACTACGGTCAGGCCGGACAGCACTGCGAACAAGCAGGCCTTGCCCACTCCGGCGTCGCCGGCAGGCAACGACACCGCCCAGCCGGCAGCACCGGCCAGCACAGCACCGACCAACGCAGCCAGCGTGGCGCGCGGCAATCCGGCGAGCACCCCGGCGCCCGCCTCCCGACGCAGTACGACCAGCAGCACGATTGCGCCGGCCACCATGCCGATCGACATCGCAGCCGCCAGCGCCGGCACGGCATCCCAGGACGCCGTGAGCACCACACCGGCCACAGCGACCAGCACCCAGGCGCCGGCCGTTACCACTGCGACCTCACGACCGCAGTGCCTCGCGTAGAGCACCCGGCCCACGTGCATCAGTACGGCGAACCCGATCGCAGCAGGTGCAAAGGAAACCAACGCGTCGACCAGCGATGCCGCTCTCGACTCCTGCACAGCGCCGTCGTCGTACGCGAAGACCCTTGCAACCGGGACCGCTGTGCCGACAAGCAACGCGGCCCCAGCACCGCCGGCCAGCATCACAGCCCGCGTCGACGAGGCAGCGTAGGTGTCGAACCGCTCCCCCGCCTCGTACGCCGCAGCGAGCCGCGGGAACACCGCTGTGGTGATCGGCACGGCCAGTACGGCGTACGGCAGCAGATAGACCGCGTTGGCCCAGGTGTAGACCGCGATGCTGCCCGCCACACCACGGTGGTTGGCCAGGTACGTGGTGACGACAAAGGTGAGCTGCTGCGCGATCAGTACGGCGAGACCGGCCAACGCCAGCCTCCGCAGCACCGGACCGACGCCCGGGTCGAGGCGTAGCGTCGGTTTGATCGGGATGCGCAGGAACAGCATCGGCACCAGCACGGTGAGCGCCAGCGCGGCGACACCGGCCGTCGTACCCCAGGCCAGCAGATCCGCCGCCCCACGCGAAGCCGACTCGGCGTCCGGCGCCGCGCTCGCAAACGCCAGATAGGTGCCCACGACAACAAGACTGGACACGAGCGGCGCCAGCGCACCCGCCGCGAACCGCTTGTGCGACTGCAGTACGGCGGTTGCGATCACGGCGATCGCATAGCCGAAGACCTGCGGCACGAAGATCGCGAGCATCCGCGTCGCCGTGGCGGCCGAGCCGCTGCAGTCGGCGCCCGGATCGAGCATCGCGTCGGTGTAGGTCGACGCGAAAAGCCAAGCCAGCAAGGCGAACGGCGCCAGCAGCACGAACGACCACGCGATCAGGGCACCGATGACGCGTCCCTGGGCCGCGCGGTCGCCGCGGGCCACCGGACCGGCGAGCACCGGGATGACCGCACCCGCCAGTGCACCACCCGCGACCACCTCGAAGAGGATGTTCGGCAGTTGGTTCGCCGTCGCGTACGCCTCGGCCAGGCATCCGGCGCCGACCGTCTTCGAGAAGACCAGCCACCGGCCGAATCCCACCACCCGGGCCAGAACTGTCACCGCGGCGACGAGCAGCGCGGCTTGCGCGATGCGCGCGCCGGTTCCTGAGCCGCCACCTCCCCCGGCGCCGGCCGGGCGCTCCGCGCCCGAGCCGTCCGTGCTCACCGAGTCATCATCGGGGCCTGCGGCCCCACTGGTCGATCTTGTCCAGCACCGCGTTCTCGGCGATCACCTTGGTGAAGCTGACCTTCTCGCTGGCCAGGTTCAGCGCGACGACGGCGCCCAGCGCGAGGGCCTTGAGCGGACCCGGCAGCGAGCCGGCCAGCGCCGTACCGGTGATCGCGCCCAGGCCGTTCGCACCGCAGTCGCCGAGCATCGAGCGCTCGCCGAGGTCGGACGGCGCGGCAGCCGCGGCCGCACCGACGACCGCGCCGGCGGGACCGTTCGTCGCGGCCAGCGGCGCGTTCACTGCCGCGACCGCCTTCAGCGCGCGGCCGGGCCGGAGGTCGAGCAGGTTGGTGAGGTTCGCCGTACCCGCGATCAAGGCGCCGTCGGCAACGACTCCGGCGAGGGCCTTCACACCGGACGACTTCCGCGGCAGCAGCGCGGCGGCGGCCAGGCCGGCGGCGCCGACACCGAGGATCTTCACCGCACCGCTCGTCACCTCACCCCGCTTCAGCGCGCTGAGGTGGCCGCGGAATCCCTTCGCCTGCGTAGTCCCGCGCAGGTCGTCGTACGCGCCGACCGCACCTGACACCGAGCCGGCGAGCAGCGCTGCCGCCTTCACCTTGCCCGGAGTCTTGGGAGATGCCGCGACCCCGGCCAGCGCACCGAGCACCGCGACCGGACCCTCGAGCAGGGTGACCGGCTCACCGCGATGGTTGGTCCGCTCGAACGGCTCGCGGTTCTCCTTGGGCAGGTTGGCCGCGGCGCGTTCGAGCGCGGCGGTGGCGGCTGCCGCGACGGCAGCGCTCAGAATTCCCACGTCAGTTGTCCTTCGTCTGTACGTCCGACGGCGCTACGCCGTTCTTCGCGTCGATCGCGCCGTACTGCCCCGCCTTGCCGGTCGCCTGCTCGGCCAGCGAGAAGACGACCGTCGCCTGCCCGGCGGGGATGTCGGCCACGTCCACCGAGGAAACGATCTTGGTCGCGTCGGAGTCACTCCGCAATGCCTTGAGCAGGCCGCCGTCCTGCGCGGTCACCGGCGTCCCGGCCACCACGACGCCGTTGCTGCCCAGGTCCAGGCCCTCGATGAAGTCCACGGAGTCGTTGTACGACGAGTTGTCCGGCACCGGCGTCGGCGGCTTCGCGGCCACCACCACGACCAGGCTGGCCCGGTCCTTGAACTGCGACGGCTTCAGCGACATCAGCTTCGCCCCGGTCAGGCCGCTGATGATCTTGGTCGACTCGCCGTCGGCGGACTTGCCCTCCTCCTTGGCCGCGATGCCGCGGGCCAGGATCAGCCCGGCGCGCTGGTACGTCGTGCTGTCGGCCGGGTAGTCGACGTCGGCGGTGACCAGCTCGGTGGCGATCTGCTCGACCAGCTGACGCTGTCCGGCGTCGAACATCTTGCTGTCCAGCGCGACCCGGGTGGTGACCTGGCCGCCGGCCTTCTCCAGCTCCTCGGTCAGCGCGTTGGCGAGGTCGCCGTCGGCGCTCGGCATGGTGACGACGGCGATCTTCTTGCTGCTCAGCTTGCCGTCGGTCAGCCCGGCGGTGACCTTGGCGACGTAGTCGTCGCGATACTTGTCCAGCGTCTTCGTCTCGTCCAGCTTGGCCCGGGTGTCCGCGAGCTGCTGGCGGTCCTTCTCGGCCTGGCTCGCGACGAGCTCGCTGCCGGTGCCCTTCAGCGGGCCGGCGCCCAGCACCACACCGGCGCCCAGGGCGAAGAAGATCGCCACGATCGAGACGATGTGGTAGCGAAAGTCGATCACGTGAACAGCTCCCGGATCCAGTAGACGAAGTCGCTCCAGCGCGCCCGCAGGATCGACCAGAGCACGTCGTCGGCGCCGATCGCGACCAACGCCATGCCGAGTGCGAACAGGCCGGCCGCGGCCAGCGCGACCACCTGGAAGGTCGAGACCCGGCTGCGGTACAGCCGGCCGACCCCCTTGGCGTCCACCAGCTTGGCACCGACGCGCAAGCGGGTGATGAACGTGCTCGCCATCCCCGGGCGTCCCTTGTCCAGGAACTCCACCAGCGAGTTGTGAGTGCCGACCGCGACGATCAGCGACGCGCCCTTGGAGTCGGCCAGCAGCATCGCGACGTCCTCGCTGGTGCCGGCGGCCGGGAACTCGATCGAGTCCACGCCGAGCCGCTCCATCCGCTCCGAACCCGGCGCGCGGCCGTCGCGGTAGGCGTGCACCACCACCTCGGCGCCGCTCTTCAGCGTCTCGTCCTTGACCGAGTCCATGTCGCCGATGATCAGATCCGGGACGTAGCCCTCCTCGACCAGCGCGTCGGCGCCGCCGTCGACGCCGATCAGCACCGGCCGGTACTCCCGGATGTACGACTTCAGCGCGACCAGGTCCTCGCGGTAGTCGTACCCGCGGACCACGATCAGGACGTGCTTGCCCTCCATCAGCGTGTGGACGTCCGGCACACCGACGCCGTCGAGCAGCAGGTCGCGTTCGCGGCGCAGGTACTCCAGGGTGTTGGCGGTGAACGCCTCCAGCTGGGTCGACAGCCCGGACCGGGCCTCGTCCATCAGCTCCGCGACGGTCTTGCTGTCCTGCGAGATGCCCTTGGCGACGACCTCCTCGCCCCGGTACAGCGAGCCCTCGTTCAGCCGGACCCGCTCGCCCTCGTGCAGGATCGAGAACACCTCGCGGCCGACCCCGTCGACCAGCGGGATGCCCGCCTCGACGAGGATCTCCGGGCCGAGGTTCGGGTAGCGGCCGCTGATCGAGTCCGCCACGTTCACCACCGCGGCGACCCGGCAGGCGACCAGCGCCTCGGCGCTGACCCGGTCCAGGTCGACATGGTCGATGACCGCGATCTCGCCCGGTTTCAGTCGTTTGGTGAGATTCTTGGTACGGCGATCGAGCCGGACCACGCCGGCGATGCCGGGCAGTTCAGTAGGACGTGCTCTCCGCAGGCTGGGCAGTTTCATCGCGCTCTCATCCTGCCATGTCAAGAGCCCCCTCCCGGTTCATTTACCCCTCCGGGCGGCAATCACGCACGGAAATCGTGGTGACTGTGCGTCAAATCATCCTTTCGAACGACTCTTCCGGCGCGGTTTGTGACGCTCGGCCGCGAGCGCGAGCAGCTCCTCGGCGTGCGCCTGCGCGGCGTCGGAGTTCTCCAGGCCGGCCATCATCCGGGACAGCTCCTTCAGCCGGGCGTCGTCGTCGAGCGCGACCAGGCCACTCGTGGTGACCGAACCATCGTCACTCTTCAGCACGACAGCATGACGGTCCGCGAACGCAGCCACCTGCGGCAGGTGCGTCACCACGATCACCTGGGCCTTCTCGGCCAGCCGCGCCAGCCGCTTGCCGACCTCGACCGCGGCCCGGCCGCCGATCCCGGCGTCGATCTCGTCGAACACCAGCGTCGGCACCGGGTGGGTGTCGCTGAGGATCACCTCGAGCGCGAGCATCACCCGGGACAGCTCACCGCCGGACGCGGCCTTCTGCAGCGGGCGGGTCGGGCTCCCCGGGTTCGCCGCGAAGCAGAACTCGATCTCGTCGATCCCGAACGGACCACGCGCGGTCTCGTGCACCTCGATCGACAACTTCGCGTGCGGCATCGCCAGGCCGGTCAGCTCGTCGGACACGGCGACGCCGAGCCGCTCGGCGGCCTCTTGGCGCGCCGCCCTGATCTGCTGACCGAGGTCTGTGAGCTTGGCGTCCAGCTCGGCGAGCTCGGCGGTCAGGTGCTCGACCCGCTCGTCGCTTCCGTCCAGCTCGGCCAGCCGGTCCGCGGACCGCTTCGCCCAGTCGAGGACCTCGTCCACGGTGCCCTCGTCGGCGCCGTACTTGCGGACCAGGCTGGTCAGCAGCGACCGCCGCTCGCTCACCACGGCCAGTCGGGCCGGGTCGGTGTCGACGTCGGCGGCGTACGACGAAAGCTCTTGGGCCAGGTCGGCCGCGAGGTATCCGAGCTCGCCGGCGCGATCGGCCAGCTCGGCCAGCTTCGGGTCGTGGTGGCGCTCCGCGTCGAGGACCTGCTTGGTGAGTGCGAGCAGCCCGAGTACGTCGCTCGGCCGGGTGGAATCGAGATCCTCGGAGGCCAGCGCGTCGGCTGCTGTGGTTGCCGCCGTACGAAGGCCGTCGGCGTACGCGAGCCGGTCCTCCTCGGCGGCGAGCTCGGTGTCCTCGCCGGGCAGCGGCTCGGCCTTCGCGACCTCGTCGAGCCCGAAGCGCAGCAGGTCGGCCTCGGCGAGGCGATCACGCTGCCGGGTGGTCAGCTCGGTCAGCTCCGCCTCGACCTCACGGTGCCGTTTGTAGGCCGCGGCGTACTCCTGCAAGGGCACGAGGACTGCCTTGCCGGCGAAGGTGTCGAGGGTCTCGCGCTGTCGCGACGGCTGAAGCAGTCGCCACTGCTCGGCCTGCCCGTGGATCGCGACCAGGTCGCCGGACACCTCGCCCAGGACGGACACCGGCACGGACGCACCACCGAGGAACGCCCGCGAGCGCCCTTCGGAGGACAGCTCACGGGCGATCAGCAACTCGTCGTCGTCCAGCTCGCCGCCACGGTCCTCGGCCTGCTGCACGATCGCCTTCGGTACGGCGCTGGCCCGGCCCTCGACCCTGGCCCGGCGAGTCCCGTGCCGCACCAGGCCGCTGTCCGCACGGCCGCCGAGCAGCATGTTCACCCCGGTCACGACCATCGTCTTGCCGGCCCCGGTCTCGCCGGTGACCGCGGTGAACCCCGGATCGAGGTCCAGCGTGGCGTCCTCGATCACGCCCAACCCGGTGATGCGAATCTCCGAGAGCATGCTCTAGGTCTCCTGTTGTCCGTTGCGTTTACGCTCTGCGGCTCCACGCCACCCGAGCACGGGTAGATCGAACTTGGCTACCAGTCGGTCGGTGAACGGGGCCTCGTGCGCCCGCGCCAGCCGGACCGGACGGTTGCCGCGGCGGACCTGGATCTCGGCGCCCGGCGGTACCTCGACCATCCGGCGGCCGTCACACCACAGCACACCCCGGCCGTGCCACGACGGCACCAGCTCGATCGACAGCTGCGACGTCGGCGCGACCACGATCGGCCGGGAGAACAACGCGTGCGCGCTCAGCGGCACCATCAGGATCGCCTCGACCTCGGGCCACACGATCGGACCACCGGCCGAGAAGGAGTACGCCGTACTGCCCGTCGGCGTCGCCACCACGACGCCGTCGCAGCCCCAGCGGGACAGCGGCCGGTCGTCCACCTCGACCATCACCTCGAGCATCCGCTCACGGGCCGCCTTCTCCACGCTCGCCTCGTTCAGCGCCCAGGTGTCGAAGATCTGCTCGCCGTCCAGCCGGACGTCGACCGCGAGCGTCATCCGCTCCTCGACCGTGTAGCTGCGGTCCACCACGACCTGGACGATCCGCTCCAGGTCGTCGACCTCGGCCTCGGCCAGGAAGCCGACGTGGCCGAGGTTGACCCCGAGCACCGGCGTCCCGTGCGGCCGGGCCAGCTCTGCGCCGCGCAGGATCGAGCCGTCGCCGCCGAGCACCATGATCAGCTCGACGTCCAGCGCCGCTTTCTCGTGGTCGTCGACGAGCTCCACGGGGTCGAGTTTCAGCGCCTCGGCCTCGTCGGCGAGCAGCCGGACCTGCAGACCGGAGTCGGTCAGCAGCCGGTGCGCGTCCCGCGCCACCTCGACCGCCTGCTCCCGCCCGGTGTGCGTCACCAGCAGCACGCGCCGCGGCTCGTGCTCACCCACGTGGATCCTGCCTCCTCATTGCGGACCGCTCTCGATGGCGGTCTGGAGCATCGTCTCATCGAGAGGCGGCGCGGAACGGCGTATCCACAGGAAGTATTCGACATTTCCTGACGGGCCGGGCAACGGGCTCGCCGCGACACCCGCCACGCCCCAGCCCAGCTCGGCCGCCTTGGCGGCCACCCCACGCACCGCGTCGGCGCGCAGCTCGGGATCCCGGACCACGCCGCCCTTGCCGAGCCGCTCCTTGCCGACCTCGAACTGCGGTTTCACCATCAGGACCAGGTCGCCGTCCGGTTTCACCACCCCGATCAGGGCCGGCAGGACCAGCGTGAGCGAGATGAAGCTGAGGTCGGAGACGACGAGATCAACCGGTTCACCACCGATGTCGTCGAGGGTGAGGGTGCGGACGTTGGTCCGGTCCATCACCGTGACGCGGTCGTCGGTCTGCAGCGACCACACCAGCTGGCCGTACCCGACATCGACCGCGATCACGTGCGCCGCCTCGTTGCGCAGCAGTACGTCGGTGAATCCGCCGGTGGACGCGCCCGCGTCGAGGGTCCGGCGGCCCTTCACCTGCACGCCGCCGAACGCTTCGAGGGCGCCGACCAGCTTGTGCGCGCCGCGGCTGGCGTAGTTCGGGTCGTCCGTCTCCGAGGTGTCGACGACGATCGGCGCGTCGGCCCCGACACCGGTCGCGGCTTTGCTGGCGACCGTGCCGGAGACCTTCACCTTGCCGGCGGCGATCAGGTCGCTCGCGTGCTCACGGGACCGCGCGAGGCCCCGTCGTACCAGCTCGGCATCGAGCCGCGATCGCTTGATTCCTTTGGCCACGTCCGTCTAACTGCGGTCCTCGGCGTCCGCCTCGACCAGTGCGGACTGGAGCCGCTCGTGCAGGTCGGCGTACACCTCGGCGTGCTCGCCGACCGGCCGGTCGCGCAACTCGTCGAGCCGGGACATCGTCTCCTCGACCAGCGGATGCGCGTCGTCCTCTTGTACGGCGGGTTCGTCCGCAGCCGTGTCCGCGACGAACGGGTGCTGATGCTCGTCCTCGGGAGCCCGGGCGAACTCGGGCCCGAACTCCACCTCGGCCGGATCGACGTGCGGCGCCGGCTCGTCCTCGCGGCCGGCCGGGGCGTCGACGGACGCCTCGAAGGTTGCTTCGGTGTCCTCCGCGGGCGCGCCGTCGTCGTCGTACTGACCCATCTCGGGCTGCACGTCGCCGTACGAGAAGTTCTGTGGCGCCGGCTCGGCGTCGTAGTCGGGGGACTCCGGGGTGTCCTCCGACGGATAGGGGTCGAAGCCCGGCTCGACGTCGGGGTCGACGTCCGGCGGGAACTGCTCGCCAGGATGCTCGGTCACGTCAGGCCTTCTTCGCCGTCTTCTTGGCCGTCTTCTTCGCGGCCGCCTGCTCGGCCGGGGCCTTCTTCGCGGCCTTCTTGGCCGCCGCGGCCTGCGCCGGAGCCGGCGCCGCCTCCGCGAGCGGGTCGCCCGCCGGAGCGGCCGCCCCGGATCGCGCCGCGGCCAGCTCGGTCTCCAGCGTCTGGACCCGGCGGGCCAGCGCGTTGACCTCCTCGGCCCGGACGAACCCGAGCCGCGCCACCGCGCCCTCGACCTCGTTCGTCACGATCGCCTGCAGCAGCTGACGGTTGCTCTTGCTGGTGGCAACGATCTCGTCGGCCAGGTCACTGACCTTGGTGGTCAGCCCGGACGTCAGTTTGTCCGCGCCGGTCTGCTGCAGCAGCGCCTTCGCCGCCGCCTCGGCCCGCTGCTTGGTGACCTCGGTCAGCCCGCTCGCCAGTTGTACGTAGCCGCGCAGTGCGTCCAGCACCATGACTGCCTCCTCGCTTCGTTCCAGCAACGGTATCGCCTCACACCCGCAATACCACCCACGCTACTTGTCCAGCCCGACGCGGTGCAGGGCGGCGTCGATCGCGATCGAGCCCGGCGCCGGGGCCGGCTTGGGCAGTGGGCGGCGACCGCGGGCGGTGCTCTTCTTCGCGACCGGCTTCGCTGGGGTGTCGACCGCGGCCCAGACCGCGGACAGGATCGCCCGCAGGCCGTCGTACGGCTCGCCCTCGCCCTTCACGGTCACCGCGTTGTCGACGACCTCGGCGGTCCAGCCCGCACAGGTGTGCCGCCCGCCGTCGACCGTGACTCCGGGCTGCTTCTCCGCAAGCGCTCCCAGGCCGGCCGCGACGTACGTCGGCCGCTGATGCTTCGGCGCGCGGGCCAGGTCGTGCGCGTCGTGGACGCCGGTCGCCACCCACAGGCTGGCGATCCCGACGTTGTTCGCGCCCTCGATGTCGGAGTCGAGGCGGTCGCCGATCATCAACGGCCGTTCGGCGTTCAGCCGCTCGATACTCGTCTCCAGCAACGGCCGCTCGGGCTTGCCGGCCACGATCGGGTCCACCTCGACGGCGGCCCGGATCGCCTGCACCAAGGTCCCGTTCCCCGGGGCCATGCCGGCGGCCGTGGGGATCGTCAGGTCGAGGTTGGTCGCGTACCACTTCGCGCCCTCGTTGATCGCGTGCGCGCCGTCCGCGAGCATCACCCAGTTCACGTCCGGGTGGAAGCCTTGGACGACGGCCACCGGGTGCGCGTCGCTGCTGCGGACCGGCCGCAGCCCGTACTCCTCCAGCGCCGACGTCAGCCCTTCACCGCCGACCACGAGCACCGGCGACCCTTCCGGGTACTCGCTCGCGATCAGCTTCGCGGCCGCCTGCGCGGACGTCACCACGTCGTCGGCGATCACATCCAGCCCGAACGACGCGAGGTGCTCGGCGACCACCCGGGCCGGCCGGCTCGCGTTGTTGGTGATGTAGCCGAGCCGCAGACCCTCCTTGGCCGCCTTGCGCAGGTTCTCCGGCGCGTCCGGGACCGGGTCGGGCCCGACGTACACGACACCGTCGAGGTCGAGCAGCGCGACGTCGTACCGGCTGGCGAGCGGTTCGTCACATGCGGACAGCGGCGCGGGCGGAGTTCGTTCCGTGCTCATGCTTCCCCCCGTACGATTCCGCCCATGCCAGCAAGCGGGCCGGACTCGAGCGGGAGCGTGCTACGGCTCGAGCCGTTGCGCGCCTGGCGGTTCGTGGCCGGCAGGGTGAGCACGCTCGGTGCCGTCACGTCGCCGCCGTACGACGTACTGGAACCCGCCATCGTCCGGCGGCTGACTGACTCTGATCTGCACAACATGGTGAGGCTCATCCTTCCACGCGATCCTGAGCTCGGCCCCGGCCGGTACGACGAGCCCGCACGACGGCTCGCGGGGTGGCAACGCGACGGCGTGGTGGTGCAGGACCAGCGGCCCGCGTTGTACGTCTACGAGCAGCAGCTGGGCAACGCCGTACTGTGCGGACTGGTCGGCTCACTCGGCCTGGATCCGACGCGGCGCGTTGTGCTGCCGCACGAGGAAGTGATGCCGCACTGGGTCGACGACCGGCTCGAGCTGATGGAGGCCACTGACGCCGACCTGGAGCCCATCCTGCTCGCGTACGGCGACGGGGGCGTGGCGAGTGACGCAGTCGACGCCGCGCGGTCCGCAGAGCCGTGGCTGGAGGCCGAGACCGCCGGCGCAGAGCACCGCATCTGGCGGATCGAGGACCCGCTCGTGCTTGCGGCCATCTCTGCGGAGCTGGCGACGCACGAGGCGCTGATTGCCGACGGCCACCACCGCTACGCGGCCTACCTGGAACGGCGCAGGCGTCAGCCGTCGCGAGCGAGCACTGACGTCGGTCTGGCCATGCTGGTCGACTACAACCGCCACCCGCTGACGTTGGACCCCATCCACCGGGTCATACCAGGGCTGGACCTGGCCACGGTCGCCTCGCGTACACCACCCGGCTGGCGGGTCCTGCAGGGGCGCGTGGAGGACGTGCCGGACCGGATTGGTGTCACTGACGGCTCGGAGTGGTTGACGCTGCGCTCGACGGAAGGTCAGGAGGCTCCGACAGTATCCATGCTGCACGACCTGCTCCTGCCTGCGTGGGGCGTGGTGGAGAAGGACATCACCTTCCACCACACCCTGGCTGACGCGCTGGCCCTGGCAGGCCCTCAGCAGGCCGTTGTGGAGCTCACAGCACCCCGGATGGACCAGGTACTGCGGTCAGCGCTGCAGGGCGTCGTACTGCCGCAGAAGGCGACGTCGTTCGGGCCCAAGCCGCGGGTGGGGTTGCTGTTCCGGACGCTGTGAGCGCTCAGGGGCGGTGGTAGAGGCTGAGGAACTCCTCGCGAAGCGGCTTCCGGGCCGCCCGGTGGCGCTCGGTGAGCCGGCCAAGGGTGAACGACAGCTCCGGGTCGTCCTGCGCCGCTGCCTCCCTCGCCATCGCGGTCAGGGCGTCTGCGGCGGCGCAGTGGTCCTGGTGCTGACCGAGTAGCTCCTGGTACTTGGCTGCCTGGGTGGCGGTCTCCTTGGCCTCGTCCCCGAGTACGGCGGCGCTGGTGTCGGCGGCGTACCGGACGCGCTTGGCGAGCAGGCGCACCTCGTGCCAGTCGTCGTCCTGGGTCCAGGGCTTGAGTTTGTCGGCCGCTTCGGTGAACGAGTGGTTGGCTGCCTTCAGCAACTGGGGCAGCACCTCACTGCACGGCTTGCTGGCCTTCGGCCTGAGGAGCGGCGAGGCTGCGACTGTGTCCAGAGTCTGCAGCAATCCCGCCGTACTCTCGCCGGTCACTACCTCGTTGGACCGAGCCGCGGCACGGTCGAGGCCGACGGTGAGGGTCGTCAGGATCGTCTCGACGTGCTCGGGATCGTCTTCGCTGGTGGCGGTCTCGCGGACGAGCGCCGCGATCACCTCGATGTCGCGGGCTTCTCCGCACGCGTTGGCGAGGGCCGCGAGCTCGGTGCGGAGGTCCTGGGCCCAGTCGCCCGCCAGCAGCTTCCGGAACAGCCTCAGGTCGCTCCGCAACCGCCGGCAGGAGACCCGCACCTGGTGGATGGCGTCGTCCTCGTCCTTCTCGACCATGAGGATGGCGCCGTGCAGCCGCGTCGTCCCCTTGGTGAGGGCGTTGACCACCAACGTCCCGACCGGGGCATCCGCCGACAACGCCCCGCTCCAACCCGCCACGCTCTCCACCATTCACCTATTCTCGCCGGTCTGGGTGAACACCGGCAGCGTGGCGGTGCGGGTCCTACTCTTCGGACTTCGCCGGCTTCTCGTCGTCGGACTCCTCAGCAGGCGTCACTTCACCATCCAGGGCATCATCCACAACCCCGTCAAGCTCCGCGTCGTCCATCTCGTCGCCGAAGTCCTCAGCCTCGTCCTCGAGCCCGTCGGCCTCGTCCCCGGCCTCGTCTGCGTCCGCCTCGTCCTCCGTGTCGCCCTGGAGGTCTGCAGCGTCCACCTCGTCGCCGAGCTCCGCGGTATCAGCCTCGCCCTCCGGCTCGTCCACCTCATCCTCGAGGTCAGCGTCGTCCTCGAACTCGGCCTCCGGCTCGGCGTCGTACGCCTCGTCCTCGGCTTCGTCGTCGTACTCGTCGTCCTCATCGAGGTCCGTGAACTCGAGCCCCTCGAGCCGCGCAGCACGCTCAGCGGCACCGGTAGAACCGTCAGCGTCGACGCCCGCGGCCCGGTGGAACCAGATCAGCGCGTCATCCTCCCGGCCGGCCTCCTCGAGCGCGTCGGCGTACGCGTACCGCAGCCGCGGCAACCACTCCGCCTTCGTCCGCTTGGTCAGCTCCGGCACCTGCAGCGTCTGGATCGCCGCCGCCGTCTGCTTCATGTCCCGCCGCGCGCCGGCCGCCACGATCAGCAGCTCGACCTGCGTCGCTTCGGTCAGGTCGCGTACGTGCTTGTCCCGCGACAGCGTCAGCGCCTTCTCCGGCCGCCCGAGCGCCCGCTCGCAGTCCGCCATCATCGCGAGGACCTCGTGGTTCCCGGTCATCCGCCGTACCGCCCGGAACTCGGTCAACGCCTCGTCGTAGTGCTCAGCCAGGTACGCCGTGATCGCGACAGCCTCCCGTACGCCGCCGAGCCGCGCCGCCAACCGCCGCGCGGTCCGCGCGTGCAGGTACGCCCGCTCCGGGTCGTCGTCGATGAACCGGCCCGACGCGACGAGGTGCTGCGCGACCAAGTCCGCGAGGCCGCGCGGCAACGACCGCAGCTCGGCCTTCACCGACCGGTCCAGCTCAGCCCCGGTGATCCCGTCCGGAATCACCGGATCATCCCGCCGCGGCCCAGCCTTCTCCTCTACCGGCCGATCCCCGCGCCGCCCGGCACCCCGCTCATCCCGCCGGCCACCCCGCTCATCCCGCCGAAAAGCCCCACGCTCCCCACGCCCCGGCCCACCGCTACGAGCCGCCCCACGTCCAGGGCGCTCATCGCGTCCCCCACGCTCCTCCCGCCGGAACCCGCCACCGCCACGCTCATCGCGGCCGCCACGCTCATCCCGCCGGTAGTCCCCACGTCCGCCTTCATCCCGCCGGAACCCACCGCCACGCTCATCGCGCTCATCCCGCCGGAACCCGCCCGACCGCTCATCCCGCCGGACTCCCTCGCGTCCGCCACGCTCATCGCGCCCACCGCGATCGTCCCGCCGGAAGTCTCCACGTCCACCGCGCTCGTCCCGACCACCGCGCTCATCGCGCCGGAAACCATCGCGCTCATCGCGCCCACCACGGTCGTCCCGCCGGAACCCGCCGCCGCGCTCATCGCGCCCACCGCGATCGTCCCGCCGGTAGTCACCGCGTCCGCCTTCGTCCCGCCGGAAGCCGCCACGCTCATCGCGGCGAGAATCCCCGCGTCCACCACGCTCGTCCCGACCCGCGCCCTCGTCCCGCCGGAAGCCACCACGCCCGCCGGACCGGTCGTCCCGACTGTCAGTACGCCGGTAGCCGCCAGACCTATCGTCCCGACCGGCTCCACGACCTCCGCGGTCATCCCGGTCTCCGCGCCCCGACATCTGGCCGCCGAAGGGATCCCGCTCACCCTTGTCATCCCGCCGCGACCCGGCAAACCCACGCCGATTCTCGGTCCGGCCATCCTGCCCGTCGCGATACGACCCACCGGACCGCGGACCACTCCGCGCCCCACCCGACCGAGGCCCGTCACCCCGACTCGAAGCCCCACGCGACCCACCGGTCCCCCGAGCTCCCGCCCGGCCCCCACCAGAACCGCCCGACCCACCGGAACCCCAACCACCAGACCCGCCCGAACCACCGGAGCTCCAACCACCGGCGCCCGAACGCCCACCGCCGGGAGCCCCAGAACCGCCCGATCGCCCAGCACCGGAACCGCCGGAACCACCCGATCGCCCAGCGCCCGAACCGCCGGAACGCCCAGCGCCCGACCCACCGGTCCGCCCAGCGCCGGGACCGCCCGTACGCCCGCCGCCCGAGCCACCCGACCCGGAGCCGGCCCGTCCACCACCAAACCCTGAACGACCGGAGCCCGACCGCCCACCACCATCGCGACCGGACCGGCCGCTGTCTCCGGAGGAACCGCGACGGTCCCCAGAACCGGAGCGAGGATTGCGAGGTGGCGTCGCCACGTTGACTCCTAATTGCTGTAGCTCGATCGAGCACCTGCGCTGCAGCCATCTGCAGCAAACGGACAAAGAACAAAGGTACCGCCGCCACCCCCACAACCAGACATCCGGTACACCCGACGGAGACTTGGAAGCCCGAGCACCACAGCTTCCGCACCGCCCCAAGCACCCAGGCGACACGCGAGGGCCACCGCGCACGGGCGGGAGCGGTCGCACCTGGGGCGTGCCTGCCTGCCCCGCAGCGCCGGCAGATGAGCTCGCGGCACGGCCACTAGGTACCGCCTGACGTGTAGCAGTTCGGCGTACGCATTCGAGGTGAGGGCTCCGGTGGGACACCTGGGGGAGGTGCTTGGGGTAGAGCAGTACAGCAGCCAAGGTGAGCCCTCGCGGTTGGCACTCGGCTAGGTCTCGCACCCCATAGGAACGTCGACCCGAGCCCTCGCCACTCGCCGACTACAGGCTCGGCTGACCGGATGCCGTCCTGGGCAGTTGCTGTTCTGGTGGCTGCGGCTCTCGGGATCTGCTGGCTCGAGCAGCTGCAACCAGCGGCGCCGGCTGTCGTCCTCAGAGCGGCCGATGGGAGCCCTCGGTTGGCACGCTGTCGATGCGCAGGGTGGCGCGGGTGCCGCTAGAACTCGCACCCCAGAAGGTTGTCGAGCGGAACTCTCGCCACGCTCACCGACTGCAGGCCCGGATGCAGTCCAGGACCGTTGCTGTACCGGCGGCTGCAGCTCCCCAGGACCTGCTGCCTCAGCACCTGGAACCAGCGGCGCGAGCAGGCGTCCATCGCGGTACGGCACCTGAGGCTCGGGGCGGGTCGGATGGAGTCCTCGGTAGCTCCTGAGCTGGCCGGATGCAGCTGTCCCGGCCTGCTGCCTCGAGCAGTCGTAGACCAGCGGCGCCGGCGGGCGTCCTTGCAGTAGGTAGCTGGGCGGCTGAGGGTGGGCTTCCGGGGTCGGGTCTTGGGACAGCTCTGCAGCCGGGGTCGTGACCGCGTAGGTTGCCTAGGACTGTTGGTACAAATGTTAAGGGCCACCCCGGTGGGGTGGCCCTTAACAGTGTGAATGTCCGGCGGCGTCATACTCTCCCACGACC
>NZ_JBSFBL010000042.1:0-84827 GCF_053592935.1 Kribbella sp. NPDC002412 | reverse complement strand
CCCACGTCAACCCACCAACCCCACCGTCACCAACCTCCCGGCCGAGTACATCTAGCTCCAGGTGGCCGACGCCGGCGTTGGCCTCGGCTGAACCCGGTACGACGCCCGCCGGCACAGCCGCCGCCAGCTCTGCGTGCAACGCCTCCGTGGACGCAGCCACCGCGCGCCAGTCGTCCGGAGCGAGTGTGCTGGTCCCCTCGACGTACTGGGCCCACTGCTTGGAGACGCCCCAGCGGTCCTCGGCCTCTTGCACCCACTCCGGCCGCCAGTGAGCTGAGCGCGCTGCCGACGCAGGTGCTCGCGCGCATCGGCGGCCGGGTCGTCCAGCAGCCGACCGATCTCGGCGAGCGGCAGCCCGAGCTCCCGGTACACGAGCACCTGGTGGATCCGGGCGATGTCGTCACCCGAGCAGACCCGGTAGCCGGCCAGGGTGCGTACGCTCGGCCGGGCCAGGCCGACCGCGTTCTCCGGCGTGGTCACGGTCAGCTCGACCGAGTTCCACCGCTTAAGCTCAGGACCGTCAGTGCACCCAGGGACCAACTCCGAGCACCGAGCGGCGATCTCGTCGAGCTGGCCCAGGACACAAGCGAAACTGATGCTCTGAGCCGCGGCCTCGGCAGCCGCCACCCCGGGCACCAGGAGAACGTCCTGGAACGCCCACCGGCGCAGATGGGTCACCTGCCCGCCGGGCGCCGAGAACAAGTCGATGAACCCCAACCCGCGGATCCAGAAATCCTTCGACATCGCAAGGTCGGCGGTCGGGATGGTGACGAACATCGGCATGCCGTAGATCTCCCGATAGACCTCGGGTGCGGTCGCGTCGAGAGCCGGGATCGGAACAGGGCTGGTGTACGAGTTCATGCCTGCGATCGTCGAGCCTGACGTTACGTCAGGGTCAATCCGATAACGGCCGGGCGGCCTGCGGCAGTCGGGGGAGCTGTCGGCTCCACGCGTCGGCGTACTCGGGCGTCGACCACGTCCATGACCGGATCTGCTCAGCGCTGCGGCGCCCGAAAACACCCCGGAAGAGCTCGTACGTCGACGTGCGCACCGCCGCGACGGGCCTGCCGCGGCCGAGTTCGTACCGGGCGTCGGGTGTCTCCATCGACAGGGTCCCGAAGGCATGGTCCGACGGATCCGATTCGGACAGCGCCCAGTCGAGCGTCGCCAGCCAGAGGTCCCGCGGCGGGCGCCCGAACCCCAGGACACCGTGCAGGTCCGCCTCGTGCGTCCCCGCGTCCGCCCACGGGTTGCACACCAACGGGTGCTCGCTCGTGCCCGCCAGGATCACCTCCTCGAGCGCCGGTCCGCTGACCGCCCATTCCTCGAGTACGGCGTCGATCGGCAACCGGCGGCGGGCTTCGACCTGGACGGCCGTCCACGGTGGTTCCGGCGCCCCGTCGAGGTTGCCCGTGGCGAAGTCCGTCGCCACGCCGGCCAGGTGCGAGACCACGTCACGCACAGTCCACGCCGGGCAGGCCGGGACGTAGCGGTCCAGGTCGGCCGGGTTCAGGGAACGCACCGCGTGAGTGACCCGTTCCCGGGTCCCGGCGTACAGGGCGGCGCTGGTCGCAGGATCCATGACTACCTCCTTCACAGGACTGACGAACGGGCCCGCTTCGGATCGACAGATAGGGTGACGCGGTGAGCATGGGTGACGTGGGGTCGCGGCTGGCGATCGCGTTGGCGTTCGGCAGTTCGGCGGCCGTGATGGTGCTGGAACTGGTCTCGTTGCGGCTGGTCGCGCCGTACATCGGGCTGACGCTGGAGACGAACACAGCCGTCATCGGGGTCGCGCTGGCCGCGATCGCGACCGGCGCCGCGCTCGGTGGGCGCTACGCGGACACGGTGTCGCCGCGGAAGACGCTGGGACCGCTGGTGCTGATCGGCGGCGCTCTGGTGATGCTGATCCTGCCCGTCGTGCGCTGGACCGGTGAGTCGCTGAGCGCCGGCACCGATCTGGTGTTCTTGGTGCTCGCAGTGGCCCTATTCGCACCGGCCGCGCTGCTGTCCGCCGTGACGCCGATGGTGACCAAGCTGCGGCTGGCGACGCTGGCCCAGACGGGTACGGTCGTCGGCCGCCTGTCGGCGTACGCGACTGTCGGTGGCATCGCGGGCACGGTGCTGACCGGGTTCGTGTTCGTGTCCAAGATCCCGATCAGCACGATCGTGCTCACGCTCGGCGGCCTGCTTGTGGTGGCCGGTGCGGTATTGACCGTCGTACTGCGCGGTGCCCGGACGGCTGTGAAGCCGGTAGCCCTCGCGCTGATCGGTGCCACGCTCACCCTGGTCGCGCCACGGCCGTGTGAGGTGGAAACGGCGTACCACTGCGCCCGCGTGGTCGCCGACCCCAACCGCGAGGGCGGGCGCACGCTGTATCTGGACCAGCTCCGGCACTCGTACGTCGACCTGGACGACCCGACGCACCTGGAGTTCGACTACATCAAGAACTTCGCCGCCGCGATCAACAGCACCTGGCCGGACGACCGCCGGCTGGACGCGCTGCACATCGGCGGCGGTGGCCTCACCATGCCGCGGTACCTGACCGCCACCCGCCCGGGCACCCACAACAAGGTGTACGAGATCGACGGCGCCGTGGTCGAGCTGGACAAGAAGGAGCTCGGCGTCCGGACCGGGCCGGAGCTGGACGTCACGGTCCGCGACGGCCGGCTCGGGATCCGCGCCGAGCCGACGGACAGCGACGACCTGATCATCATGGACGCGTTCAGCGGGGTGTCCGTGCCGTGGCACCTGACCACGCGCGAGGTGGTCGCGGACATCCGCCGGGTCCTGCGCCCGGACGGCCTGTACCTGGTGAACGCGATCGACTTCGGCGAGGCCGCGTTCGCCAAAGCCGAGATCCGGACCCTGCAGGACGAGTTCGCGCACGTCAGCGTGATCGCCAGGAGGAACGACGAGGGCGGCAACTTCGTGCTGGTCGCCTCCGACCGGCCGATCGACGAGCAGGCGATCGCGTCCCGGATCGGTCCGACCATGGAGCTGAAGCCCGACCTGGCCGGTTTCGTCGGCGACGCGCCGGTCCTGACCGACGACTACGCGCCGGTCGACCAGCTGCTGACGCCGTTCACAAGCTGAGCCGGAGTTGTGCTCGCGGGCCGGGGCTTGTTGCATGGCACCATGCACCCACGCGCAGGCCAGCCCGCTCAGCCCGAGGACCTCGTCGACGTCGACGCGCTGCTGAAGGCGTACGACGACCTCACCCCGGACGTGGACAACCCCGCCCAGAAGGTCGTCTTCGGTACGTCGGGACACCGCGGCTCGAGCCTGGACGCCGCGTTCAACGAGGCGCACATCCTGGCCATCACCCAGGCGATCTGTGAGTACCGCGCCGGCGAGGGCACGTCCGGACCGCTGCTGGTCGGCCGGGACAGCCACGGCCTGTCGGAGCCGGCCTGGCGGACGGTGCTCGAGGTGCTGGCGGGCAACGACGTACAGACCCTGGTGGACAGCGCCGACCGGCTCACGCCGACTCCTGGGGTGTCGCACGCGATCCTGCGGCTGAACCGCGGCGCCGGGGCCGGTGCGGACGGCATCGTGATCACACCGTCGCACAACCCGCCGCGGGACGGCGGCATCAAGTACAACCCGCCGCACGGCGGCCCGGCCGACTCCGACGCGACCGGCTGGATCGCGGCCCGGGCGAACGAGCTGATCGCCGGCGGCAACCGGGAGGTACGGCGCAAGCCGTTCGAGCAGGCGCGGTCGGCGGCTGGGGAGTACGACTTCGTCGGCCACTACGTCGACGACCTGCCGTCGGTGCTGAACCTGGACGCGATCCGCGCGGCCGGGGTGAAGATCGGCGCCGACCCGCTCGGTGGCGCCAGCGTCGACTACTGGGCCGCGATCGCCGAGCGGCACGACCTCGACCTGACCGTGGTGAACCCGCAGATCGACCCGGCCTGGTCGTTCATGACGCTGGACCACGACGGCAAGATCCGGATGGACTGCTCCTCGCCGTACGCGATGGCCTCGCTGGTCGCGCAGCGGGACCGGTACGACGTGGCCACCGGCAACGACGCGGACGCGGACCGGCACGGCATCGTCACCCCGGACGCCGGGCTGATGAACCCGAACCACTACCTCGCCGTCGCGATCTCGTACCTGTTCGCCAACCGGCAGTGGGGTCCGGAGGTCGCGGTCGGCAAGACCCTGGTGTCGTCGTCGCTGATCGACCGCGTGGTCGCGGACCTGGGCCGGCGGCTGTGGGAGGTGCCGGTCGGCTTCAAGTGGTTCGTGCCGGGACTGGTCGACGGCTCGGTCGGCTTCGGCGGCGAGGAGTCGGCCGGCGCCAGCTTCCTGCGCTTCGACGGGACGGTGTGGACCACCGACAAGGACGGCATCCTGCTCGCGTTGCTGGCGAGTGAGATCACCGCGGTCACCGGTGAGACGCCGTCACAGGCGCACGCGAAGCTGGTCGAGCGCTTCGGCGCGTCGGCGTACTCGCGGGTGGACGCACCGGCCACGCGGGACCAGAAGGCCAAGCTGTCGGCGCTGTCCGCGGACGCGGTCACGGCGACCGAGCTGGCCGGTGAGCCGATCGTGGACCGGCTGACCAGCGCGCCGGGCAACGGCGCCGCGATCGGTGGGCTGAAGGTCACCACCGAGTCGGCGTGGTTCGCCGCGCGCCCGTCCGGCACCGAGGACCTGTACAAGATCTACGGCGAGTCCTTCAAGGGCGCCGAGCACCTGGAGCAGGTCTTTGTTCAGGCCCGCGAGGTCGTCTCGAAGGCGCTCGGCTAGCGCACGAAGGAGTCGAGCAACCGGTCCAGGTCCGCGGCGGGATCGTTGGTCAGCCCGCTGTGGATCGGTCCGGGATGGACGACGGTACTGCGGGGTGCCGCCAGCCACCGGAACCGCTCGCCGATCGTCGTCGCCGCGGCCGGTCCGCCGTCCGGATCGCCCGCGCAGATCGCCCGGATGTGGTCCAGCGACGCGCAGACCACGTCGACGTCGACCGCCGGGTCGAGGGCCTTCAGACGGGACGGCTCGACGTCCCAGGCCGCGCCGAGGAAGTCCAGGGCCCGGCAGTACAGCACGGCGCCGACGTTGATGAACTCACCGCGGTGGATCCGCGGCGCCGCTCGCAGGATCACGTAGTCGAACGGAACGAGGTCAGCAGTCACCGGTCACCTCCCGGCAGCCAGGCGGCGCGATTGTCCAGCCGGGCGAGCAGATGGCCGAGGTATCGCTCCCGGTCCCCGTCGTCGATCCACTCGTCCGGCACCAGCCCGATCACCTCGGTCAGCAGCTCGGGCGTGATCGCCGCCGCGAGCTCGGCGTCGAGCGCCGGTACGTCGGGCGCCGCGATCGAGAACACGTGGTCCGCGGCGTCGTACGGGAGCGCGGCGAACTTCTCCGCGGGCATCCAGGAGTGGTGGAAGTACAACGCCGCGCCGTGGTCGATCAGCCAGAGGTTCTTGTGCCAGACCAGCAGATTCGTGTTGCGCCAGGACCGGTCGACGTTGGCGACGAACGCGTCCAGCCACAGGATCCGGGCCATGCCCGCGGCACCGGGGTTGCCGGCCGAGCCGTCGTACCCGAAGGAACCGGGCAGGAAGTCGACGGCCAGGTTCAGCCCGGCGCTGCGCAGCAACAGCTCCTGGATCTCGAAGTCGGGCTCGGACTTGCCGATCGCCGGGTCGAGCTGCATCAGTTTGAGCTCCGGCACCCGCAGCCCCAGCCGACGGAACAGCTCGCCGACGATGACCTCGGCGACCAGCGCCTTCGGGCCCTGGCCGGCGCCGTGGAACTTCAGCACATAGGTGCCAAGATCGTTGCCCTCGACAACACCCGGAAGCGAGCCGCCCTCACGCAGCGGCAGCACGTAACGGGTTGCGATGACAGTCGGCAGACTCACGCCGCAGAGCCTAGCCGCCAGCGGTTTGTCAGCGGGTACCGGATGTGGGTGAAGCCTCCCTCGATAGGAGTCGAAGAAGAGCTCCTGCTGGTCTCCGCCACCGGTGAACCCCTCCCGCGCAGCAAGGCGGTCGTGGCGGACGTGCAGGAGCTCGACATCGCCCTCGAGCTGACCAGAGCCATGGTCGAGATCAATTCCCCGGTCTGTGAGACCGCCGACGAGCTGCGCGGCCACCTCACCGAGATGCGGTCGAAGCTCGCCCAGGCTGCTGCTCAGGAAGGCGCGCGGCTGCTGGCGATCGCGGTACCGCCGCATGGGCGAGCTGCGCAGGCGATCACCCTGAAGCCGCGCTACCAGGAGCTGGCTGCCAAGTGGGGGCTGCTGGCCCGGGAGCAGGGTGTCTGCGGCTGTCATGTGCATGTCGACGTACCGAGCAGGGAGGCGGCGATCCGGGCGAGCAACCATGTGCGGCCGTGGCTGCCGGTGCTGTTGGCGCTCACTGCGAACTCACCGATCTACCTGGAGCAGGACACCCGCTTCGCGAGCTGGCGATGGCTGATGACGACCCGGTGGCCGTGTGCCGGACCACCGCCGTACTTCGAGTCGATCGAGCACTACGACGCACTGGTCGCGATGCACCTGGCGGCGGGCACGCTGATCGACGAGCAGATGGTCTACTGGGACATCCGGCCGTCGTCACACCTGCCGACGATCGAGGTGCGGGTCAGCGACATTCCGCTCACCGTGGACGAGACAGTGCTCCTGGCGACCCTGGTCCGCGCCTTGGTGATGACGGCCCTCGAGGACGGTTCCCAGGGCCCGTCGCTGGAGCCCGAGGTACTGCGAGCCGCCTACTGGCTCGCCGCACGGGACGGACTGACAGCCAACGGCCTCGATGTCCGTACGGCGGAGTCACTGCCGATGGTCGACCTCCTGAAGCGGTTGCAGCAGCATGTGGAGCCGGCGCTGCAGGAGCTCAATGCGGCGGACATGGTTGAGGACAGCATCCAGCGGGTACTAAGCACCGGCAACGGAGCCGTCCGCCAACGCAGGGCCTTCCGTGAGGGCGCCAACCTCATCGCCCTCACGGAAGTCAAACCCTAGTTGCGCAGGAACGCTTCGAGTCCGTGCAGGTCGTCGGTGTTGATGTGGTCGACGCCTGCCGCCTCCAGCTCGCTCCACAGGGCCTCGCGGGCCGCGCCGCGGATGTCGGGCGTCGCCCAGAACCGCACCCGGTAGCCGGCGTGGTGAGCCTGGACGACGATGTCGTGCAGCTTGGTCTTCTCGGCGGTCGGCATCGGGCCGATGCCGGTCCAGGTGAAGTGGTTGGTCCAGTTGTCGCTCACCAGCGGCATCAGTGATGCCGGCATCCCGGACTGCAGGTCGGCGAGCCGGCCGTCGTACCCGGCGTACCGGACCTTCTGCGCCTTCAGCACGTCGAGCGGACGGTTGCCGCTGATCACCGCCGTGACTGCGCCCCTGACCACGCGACCGTTGATGAACACCGTGCTGATGCCGCGGTACTTCTTCAGCTCCTGGTCGATCGCGGCGTACGTCGACGGCCCGTCGCTCTTGATGTCGATCAGCAGCTGGAAGTCCCGCCCGTGCTTGTACACCTGCCCATGGTTCTCCCGGACCCGGTCCGCCAGCGGCTTGAGGTAGAGGCTCTCCAGGTTCCGCCCGGGTACGGCGTCCTCCAGGTCGTGCGCGACCCGCAGCTCACCGTCGACCAGCCACACGTCGGCCTCGACGCTGTTGAACCCGCGGTCCAGCGCGTCCTGCAGCGGCCGCCGGTGCTCGTAGTCGTTGTGCGCGTGCGCCGACGGCAGTGCGCGGACGGCGGGAGCGTCGTACGAGCGGGGGAGCCGGAAGCCCTCGGCGCGTACGACGTCACGCAGCCGGTCGGGGTAGTCGGTGATGATGCCGTCGACACCCTTGTCGATCAGGGACTGCATGGTCGCCGGGTCGTCGACCGTCCACGGCACGACCTTCAGGCCCGCGTCGTGCGCGGACTTCACCATCTCCTCGGTGACGTACGGCCGGTACGTCGGGTCGGTGATCTTGCCGTCCTGCGGGAAGCCGTGCACCGGCGAGATCGCGGCCGCGCCGAACGACTTGGTCGCCTTGACCAGGTCACCGCCGAAGTCGTCGATGTCGATACCGCCCAGCCACGGCGACTTGCCGGGCTGGCCGACCTGCAGGAAGTCGTAGTTCGTCAGAGCGACCAGCGGCAGCTCGGGCGCGACCTGGCGCATCCGCATCAGCGCGCCCCAGTCGAAGCTCTGGATCGTCACCTGGCGGGCGATCCGGGCGGTCCGGACCTCCTGCGCGACGACCTGCACGAACTGCTCGCGCGGCGCGGTCTCGGACGGCGCGCCGGCTTCGACCTTGGTCTCGATGTTGAGCTTGACGCCGTACGCGTGGAACCGGTGCACCAGCGCGAAGATGTCGCGCAGCTCCGGCATCTGGGCGCCCGGGTCCGGCTGCTGGCCGGGGTAGTTCGGCAGCGTCTGCGAACCACAGTCGAGCTGCTTGACCTGCTTCAGGGTGAGGGTCTTGATGAACTTCCCGACGTACGGATACTCCGGGTCGCCCGGGGTGTAGGGCGCGGTGTCCTTGCACTTCGTGCCGGAGATCCTGCGGTCGTGGGTGACGACGGCGTGGCCGTCCTCGGTGATCTGGACGTCCAGCTCGAGCGTGCTGACGCCCAGCTCGAGGCCGTGCGAGAAGGACGCGATCGTGCTTTCCACCGTGAGCCCCAGGCCGCCGCGGTGGGCCTGGATGTCGAAGTCGCCACGAGACGCGGCAGCCGGAGCGGCCGGCAGCAGTCCGGCAACGAGGGCAAGCGGAAGCAGCGCGCGGGTAAGGCGGCGCATGAGGGGTTTCCTTCCAGAGGGGTGTGGGCGGACGCCCCTGAGGCTGGCTGCCACAGGGAGACCTGTGCCTTCGTGAAGGTAACCCAGAAGCGGCCGACTGGTGACCTCCGCGTGTCGCGGAGTGACTACGGAGCGGATACGACCCGTCGCACGACACCGCGGGGCCGCAGCGCTACTCGTACTGCAGGGCCTCCAGCGGGTTCAGCCGGGCCGCCCGGCGGGCCGGCCAGATCGCGGCGAAGATGCCGACCACCACGGCGACGACGGCGAAGATCACCAGCTGCCCGGTCGGGACGGTGAACGTGATCTCGTCCAGCCGGGCGGCCAGCAGCGACGCGAGCACGAGGCCGAGGATGATCCCGATCACCGCGCCGATCAGCGCGGTGATCACACTCTCCTGGCGGATCATCCGCTTCACCTGACCTCTGGTCAGGCCGATCGCGCGCAGCATGCCGAGCTCGCGGGTCCGCTCGAAGACGGTCAGCACCAGCGTGTTGACGATCCCGAACAGGCTGACCAGGACCGACAGCGCGAGCAGGACGTAGAGCACGTTCAGCAGGCTCTTGACGCTGTCGGTCTGTGCCGACTTGAACTCGTCGCGCGTCATCGCCTTCGCGTTCGGGAACGGCCGCAAGGCGTTCTCCAGCGCAGCCGAGTTCTCCGCCGTCACGCCGCCGCGCAGGTTGACGAACGTGTAGACGTTCAGCGGCTGCGTGCTGGCCGAGTCGAACGTCGCGGTCGAGATCGTCACGTTCCCGAATGGCGACCCGCCGGCCGGCGGCCGGAAGATCCCGCGGACCTGCAGCTGCAGGGTCGCTCCGGTCGGCATCACCATCGGGAACTGCGACCCCAGCGCGAGCCCGTGCTCGTCGGCGTACTCGGCGTCGACGATCGCGCCGTCCGTCCCGAGCTCACCGAGCGACGACTGCGAGCCGTCCCGCCAGTCGAAAGTGAGCAGCTGCGGCGCCTGCGCATCGACGGCCGTGATCACGATCGTCTTGCCGAACGCCTGCGCCTGCCCACCACGAACGCTGGTCAGCTCCTCGACGGCCGGTACGTCGGCCACCGCGGCGGCGACTGTCGGCGGCAACGGGCTGAAGTTGTTCTGCGCGGTGATCGCGTAGTCGGCGCTGAAGATCCCGTCGACGGCCTGCTCGAACGGCTTGATGATGCCCGCGCCGAGGGTGGCGACCAGCGTGACCAGGGCCAGCCCGATCATCAACGCCGCCGCGGTCGACGCCGTACGGTGCGGGTCGCGCCGGCTGTTCTGCCCGCCGATCGCGACCGCGGGCCGGTCGGGGAGGACCCGCGGGAACTCGGCCGGCCGGCCGAACAGCCGCCGTACCGCCCACAACGGCAGCAGGACGAACGGCCAGATCAGCGCCGTGAGTACGACGACGGCCCAGCGCGCGATCGGATCCGACACCGCAGCGAGCGGCCGCACGAGGCGCGCGGAGAACAGCGCGATCCCGATGAACAGCAGCAGGACGCCCGCGCCGAGACACGACAGCAGGGCGGTTGTCGACAATCCGTCTGCGAACAATCCGACCAGCACCATCCCGATACCCGCCGCGGCGAGCAGTGCGGCGCCGACCGGGCGGAAGCGGTGCAGCGGACCGGGCGCGAGCGTCGCCCCTTCCCGGACCGCGGCGATCGGCGGAACCCGGGTCGCCCGCCAGGCCGGCCGGAGACTCGCGAGCACGGTCACCAGCACACCGACCACCAGGGAGACCACGATCGTGCGGGTCTGGAACACCAGCCCGTTGTTCGGCATCGTGAGGCCGACCGAGTCGAACAGCTTGAACAGCCCGGCCGCGATCGCCAGCCCGAGGAACATCCCGATCACCGCCGCGACGAACCCGGTCAGCAAGGCCTCGAGCACGACCGTGCCGAGGATCTGCCGGCGGGACGCGCCGAGCGTCCGCAGGGTGGCGAACTCGCGGGTCCGCTGGGCGATCGTGATCGACAGCGAGTTGGCGATCACGAACGAGCCGACGAACAGCGCGATCCCGCCGAACACCAGCAGGAACGTCTCCAGGAAGGTCAGGAAGCTCGCCGTGCCGGCCGCGTCCTCCGCCGCCTGGTCCTCGGCGGTCCGGACCTGCGTCGCGTCGGGCAGGATCGGCTGGACCGCGTCGATCAGCTGCTGGTCGCTCGTGCCCGGCTCGGCCGCGATCAGGATCTGGTCCAGCTTGCCGGACTTGTCGAACAGCCGTTGCGCGGTGCCGAGCTCGAACCCGGCCAGCGTCGCTCCGCCGATCGACGAGACCGAGCCGAACTCGACCAGCCCGGTGACCCGCATCCGTTCCGCCGCGCCACGGGCCTGCACGCCGACCGTGTCGCCGGCCGCGAAGCCCTGCTCCTTGGCGGTCTCGGTGTCGATCACCACCTCGTTCACCGCGGGCCAGTCGCCGGACACGAGGGTGAGCGTGTTGAACTGCGGCAGCGCCGGATCGACGCTGAAGCCGATACTCGGCGCGCCGCCGGTCGAGACCGCCTTGCCGTCCTTGCCGATCAGTTGCGCCTCGCCGGAGACGGCGCCGCCGGCCGCGCCGACCTCGGGCAGCCCGCGGACCTCGTCCAGCAGGCCCGCGTCGAACGGCGGCGCGGTCACCGTCCCGTCCTCGGCCGGGTCGAACGCCGTCTTCCCGGTGATCGCGGCGTCGGTGTTCTTGTAGTTCTCCGAGAAGATCGAGTCGAACGCGCCGGTGATCGAGTCGGTCAGCACGTACGTGCCGGAGATCAGCGACACCCCGAGAACGACGCCGATCGCGGTCAGCGCCGTCCGCAGCTTTCGGGCCAGCAGCCCTTGCAACGCGAACCGGATCACTGCAGGTCCAGCGTGTCGATCATCTGCAGGATGTCGTGCTGGCTGGTCTGGCCGGTCTCCTTCACGATCTCGCCGTCGGCCAGGTAGAGCACCCGGTCGGCCATCGCGGCCGCGCGGGCGTCGTGCGTCACCATCACCGTGGTCTGGCCGTACTCCTCGACCGAGCCGCGCATCAGCTCGAGGATCTCGCCACTGGTCCGGGAGTCCAGGTTGCCGGTCGGCTCGTCGGCGAACACGACCGTCGGCCGCGACACCAGTGCCCGCGCGATCGCGACCCGCTGCTGCTGGCCGCCGGACAGCTCGGCCGGGCGGTGGTGCAGCCGGTCGGCGAGCCCGACCCGCTGGATCAGGTCGGCGAAGAACTGCGGCTCGGGCTTCTCGCCGGCGATCGTCAGCGGCAGCAGCACGTTGTCCCGGGCGGACAGCATCGGCAGCAGGTTGAAGAACTGGAAGATGAACCCGATGTGCTTGCGGCGCAGCTTGGTCAGCGCGTCGTCGCCGAGCGTCGTGATCTCGGTGCCGTCGATCCGGACCGAGCCCGACGTCGGCCGGTCCAGCCCGGCCAGGATGTGCATCAGCGTCGACTTGCCCGACCCCGACGGCCCCATCACGGCCGTCAGTTGCCCCGGCTCGATCGACACGTCCACACCGTGCAACGCGCGGACGGCGGTTTCCCCCTCGCCGTACACGCGGACGACACCCTGCGCCTCTACGACCCCCTGCGTCTCCACGACGTCCGTGGTCCCCTCCAAGCCGACCATCGCGCCCCTCCCCGGCGGATCAGCGGCCCCCAGCCTCAACGGTCACCCCATTCGAGTGTGCCCGCGTCGGACGATCAGATCCAGCCCCGGCGGGCGGCGTGGAAGCCCAGCTGGAGCCGGGTATCCGCGGAGACCATGTCCATCAGGGCCCGGACTCGTCGCTGAACCGTGCGCATCGAGAGGTTGAGCTGGTTCGCCACCGCCTGGTCGGTGAGCCCCGCCAGCAGCAGGCCGAGGATGCGGGCATCCATCTCGGGCAGACCGTCAGATGGGCCCTCCACCATGCCGTCGGTGCCCAGCACGAGCGGCAGGCCGTCACGCCACACCCGGTCGAACAGCGCGAGCAGTGCGTCGAGCATGCCGCTGCTGTGCACGATCAGCGCACCGATGCTGCCACCAGCGCCGGACAGCAACGGCACCAGTGCGATCCGCCGGTCGACGATCAGCAACCGCATCGGTAGCTCCTGGACCACGCGGACCTCTTCACCCGCCTGCAGCGAGTCGGAGGCGGCGGCGAAGAACCCGGGCCGGTCGAAGGCGCTGCGCTCGATCAGCACCCGGTAGCGAACACCACGGTTGACCGCCGCGTCCTCTTCCATGTTCTCCTCCGGCGGGACGACAGCGATCTCCGCCTTCACGAATCCAAGGACCTCCTCGCGCGCGGACATCTGCAGCTGGGCGAACCGCTGTCCGACCGCCTTGGCACCCCGGACGACGTCCACCACATCGCTGACCGACCGCTCGGTGTCGGTGCCGCGGTAGACCTCGGCCAGCGACTCGATCTCGCGCTGCGCCCGTCGCAGCTCTTCCTCACGCTGCACGGCCAACGCAGCGAGGGCGACCGACGGCGGCGAGGCGACGTACCGGTCCGTGCCGCTGCTGGACCGAGCGGCCAGGCCGAGTGTCTCGAGCGCGACCAGTGCGCGGGCGGCCTCGACCGGGTGGCAGCCGAGGCGGCCGGCCAGGCCGGCGGCGTCGTACGACGGCACCTCGACGAGGGCGCGGTAGGCGAGTTCTTCGGAGTCATCCAGTCCGAGCACGTCGAGCACGATGCCTCCCAGCAGACGGTTGTGTGGCGGGCGGACTCTGGCGGGTTCGTGAATTGTCGCAATCTTGCCAGGCCGGGCCCCTCTCTGGCTGGCGGTTTTGCGATGGACTGACCCGCGACAACGTCACGAAGGTGGTCATCCGCATGTTTTTCCGCTCACTGGTGCGCAAAACCTTCGCCGGCGCAGGGATCACGGCCCTGCTCGCCGTCGCCTCTCTATCCGCCTCTGGACCCGCTTCCGCCGGCCCGCCCGCGCCGGCCGCCGAACCCCGGCCGACGCTGCCGGTGCAGGTCGACACCGAGAAGGTCGTCACCCTCCTGACCGGCGACAAGGTCCAGGTGACGCCGGCCGGCACCGGCCGCAGCAGCGTCCGCTTCGTGCCCGCCGACCCCGCCCGGGTCGGCTACGAGACCCGCACGGTCGGCAAGGACCTGTACGTCGTCCCCGACAGCGCGGCCAGGCTCGTCAACAACGGCAAGGTGGACCAGGCGCTGTTCAACGTCAGCGGCCTGATCCGGCAGGGGTACGACGACGCGTCGACCAGCGAGATCCCGGTCATCGCCACCTACAAGCCCACCGCCCGCGCCGCCCAGCAGGCCGTCCCCGCCGGATCCACCCGGACCCGGACGCTGGCGTCCGTCGGTGCGGCCGCCCTGCGGACCGACAAGGCGCGGGCCCACGAGACCTGGCAGACCCTGTCCACCGGCCGCGACGTCCAGAAGCTGTGGCTCGACGCGAAGGTGCGCAAGACCCTCGACCAGAGCGTCCCGTACGTCGGCGCCCCGCAGGCATGGCAGGCCGGGTACGACGGCAGCGGTACGACGGTCGCCGTACTGGACTCCGGCGTCGACGCGGAGCACCCGGACCTGGCCGGCGCGGTCAAGGCCCAGCAGAACTTCACCGACAGCCCGGAGGTCGGCGACCGCGACGGCCACGGCACGCACACGTCGTCCACGGTCGCCGGTCGCGGCGTGGCCTCGAACGGCAAGAACAAAGGTGTCGCACCAGGTGCGCAACTGCTGTCGGGCAAGGTGTTGAACGACTACGGCAGCGGGGAGCTCTCCTGGATCATCGCCGGCATGGAGTGGGCCGTCGCCGAGGGCGCCGACGTGATCAGCATGAGCATCGGAACCTCCGAACCCGTCGACTGCACCGACCCGATGGCGGCCGCCGTCGACCGGATCAGCGCCGAGTCCGGCGTCTTGTTCGTCGTTGCGGCGGGCAACCTCTACGGCCCGGCCGAGACGATCAGCAGCCCCGGCTGCGCGGCGTCGGCCCTGACCGTCGCGGCCACCGATCTCACCCAGACCACCGCCGACTTCTCCAGCCGTGGGCCGGTGATGAGCAACCATGCGGTCAAGCCCGACATCGCGGCTCCGGGTGTGGACATCACCGCGGCCCGAGCGGGTGGACGCGGCGACTCGGCGTACACCGACATGAGCGGCACGTCGATGGCGACGCCGCACGTGGCCGGTGCAGCGGCGATTCTGAAGCAGAAGCACCCGGACTGGACCGGTCAGCAGCTGAAGGCAGCCCTGCAGAACTCGGTGCGCTCGGCGAGCAAGGTCGGGATCTACGAGCAGGGCGCGGGAGAGCTGGACGTCGCTCAGGCCGTCACGCAGAAGGTGACCGGTCCGGGCACCGTCGACCTGGGCACCTTCGCCTGGCCGCACACGCCGGCAGATAAGCTCACCAAGCCGCTGACCTACGTGAACGCCGGGGACTCGCCGGTGACCCTCACCTTCGCTGTTGATGCCCGCGGCAACAACGGGAAGGCGCTGCCGGAGTCCTTGATCAGCTTCGGCGCCAGTTCGCTGACCGTCCCCGCCGGCGGCACCGCCGAGCTCCCGGTGACGATCGACCCGTCCGCCTCGCTGGACTACGGGCTGTACGGCGCGGTCAGCGCCCGGGTGGTTGCTACTGGCAACGACGGCCGGACCGTCGTGACGCCACTCGGCTTCTACCTCGAGCCGCAGTTCGTCGACGTCACGTTCAAGCTGATCGACCGCAACGGGCAGCCGGCCTCGTCGATCACCGCGCTGGACGTGTTCGACCTGGACAGCATCGCCGCGCAGCGGATCGGGTTCGAGGGCGCGGACCGCACCCTGCACCTGCGGGCCGGCACGTACTCGCTGGCCGCGATCATCGCGACCGCGAACGCCGACGGGATGGTCGAATCGTACTCGTTCCTCGGCAACCCCGAGGTCACGCTGACCGCGAGCACCACGATCACGTACGACGCCCGGACGGCCGCCGAGGCCAAGGTGACGACCCAGCGGCCGGCCGAACGCAAGGGCGGCAGCCTGACCTACGGCCGGGTCGTCGACAACTGGATCCTCGCGTCGAGCCGCAGCTACGGCACCCAGGTCAAGTCGGTCTACCTCGGCACCACGCCGGAGGCTCGCCGGGGCACGTTCGAGGTGGTCGAGGGCTGGCAGCTCGGATCACCGGCGGGCGCCGAGTCGCCGTACCTCTACAGCCTGGCGTTCGCGCACGAGCAGCAGGTGAAGGGCAAGCCCGAGCACCGGGTGCGCGATCGCGAGCTGGCCACGATCGACGCGACGTACCACACACCGGGGAAGGACTACACCTACTCCGAGTACGTCGACGTGTGGCGGCCGTGGAGCATCCAGCTGATCCCGACCGGGACCCGCGGATCGGTCGCGGCGCCGGCCCGGGTGCAGCACCTGGTCACGGCCGACCGGGACACGAAGGTGTCGCAGATGGTCGGGCACGCGGACTCGATGAGCTGGCCGTTCGCGACCCTGATGACGTCGACGGCGGCGTCGTACCAGGCCGGCAGCCGGCACACCGAGAGCTGGTTCAAGGCCGGGCTGCGGCCGGGGCTGGTGACCGATCAGACCACTGGTCTGAAGTATGCGCCGGCGGCCCGGGAGGGCAACTCCGTCTGGAGCAACTTCGCCAGCTGGGCCGACACCGAGCCGGGGCACTTCTCCCGGCAGGGGTTCCTGGACCTCGGCGGCACCGAGCTGCTCGCGGACGGGGTGTCGCTGGGGGAGTACGGGTTCTACGGGCAGGGGTACTGGGACGTGCCGGCCGCGGCGTCGAACCTCGAGCTGGTGTACGACCTGATCCGGTGGCAGCGCGGTGACTACAAGTGGGAGTCGCCGACGACGGCCGAGACCCGGTGGAGGTTCAAGAGCTCCGCGGCGGACGCGGGCAAGTCCCTTCCGCTGCTGTTCCCGGACTACGACCTGCCAGTCGACCTGAACGACCGCGCACCCCGGCTGAAGGTGTTCCCGATCACCATCAGCGCCGAGTCCGGCCACTGGTACCAGCCGGGGCGCTTCACCAAGGCCCAGGCCTGGACGTCCACCGACGACGGCGCCACCTGGACCCAGATCCCGGTCGTCAACCTGGGCTCCAAGGCCGTCGCGCTGGCCGACAACACCAAGGCCACCGACTTCGTCACCCTCAAGGTCGCGCTGACCGACGCCAACGGCATCTCGGTGACCCAGACGCTGACCCGTTTCTACCGAGTTCGCTAAACAGCAGAAACGCCCCGGCCACGCGGCCGGGGCGTTCTGCGGTGCGAAACGTTTGGTGGCGCCGGACCGGGAAGCGCCTCACGGCGCGTGGCCGCTCGTAGCGGCTTAATTTGGGACCCGGGGCTTGCACCGGCCCGACACCTCGAACAGTGTAACGGGTGCCGAAAGCCCTTGTCCTGTTGGGATCTCGGGCCTCAAGACGCCATAGCACCCGAAGTCGATCTCTGCAACTACCAGAGTTGCCCGGCGCGTTCGGTGCGCGCCGCGGTCTGCAGCTGGTCGGCCATCTCGACCAGCTTCGACGCCGACAGCACCTGGTCGTGCCCGTCGTCCGCGAGGTGCGCGCGGCCGGTCGCGACGATCCGCGCGAACGCCGCCGCCCGGTCCAGGGTGGTGGCGAAGTCCCCGGTCGCGACCCCGCGCAGCACGGCGTCGACCATGTCGCGAACCTCGGCCGGACCGGGCGGTTCGGCGACCCCCGCGACCACTGCGTGCACCTCGGCGTACTTGCGGCCGGCGGTGAACTCGCGCGATACCTCTTCCGCGTTGGAGTGCACCCAGGACCGCAGCAGGTACAGCCGCCAGAGCGCTCCCGGCAGCGAGTCGGCCGGTGCGTCCGACCACAGCTCGGCCAGCTCGTCGAGGCCGTAGTCGTCGGCCAGCTTCACCACCCGCGCGTGCACCTCGGTGTCCTCCGACGACCGGACGCCGCGAACCAGCAGCTCGGCGGTCCGGTGCGCCACCTCGGTGACGGCAGCCGGGTCGGCAGCGCCGGGCAACGACTCGAACAGCTTGTTGCCGGGCATGATCGGACGACGCGGATTGGGGCTGGTCACACGCTCAATGGTGCCTGACACCATCACCCGTCGCACGTTGACCCGGCCGAGTCAGGCCCTGGCGGTCAGTACGCTCGGAGCCATGGCAGGTGTACCTGGGACAAGCGCGGCTGGCCCGGTGTCGGCGAAATCGCTAGGAGCCTGATGGGCCCGGTTCCGTCGCTGTTCCGTCGGCGAGGCAACTCTCAGGGCTAGTGCTCGATTAGTGGCCCTCCTCCGAGCCCGCTCCGAGGCGTCCGCCCTCGGCCCTTGGAGTCGCCTGTGGACGCCGAGGGCGCACCACGAACTGCTCCGGAAAGGTCCAGTTGAAGCGGACGGCGGCCAGGCGCATGAGCGTGGTGACCACCACGCAGACGACTCCCGCGATCAGGATGGGCGTGCCGAGTTCGGCGAGCAGGACCAGCGCTGCGGTGCCGGCACCCGCGGCGACGGCGTAGAGGGTGCCCACGTGCAGGAAGGAGAACGGCAGGCTCAGCATGACGTCGCGCAGCATCCCGCCGCCGATGGCTCCGATGACGCCGACCACCAGTGCCCCGGCCACGCCTACGCCGAGGGACAGCGCCTTCGAGGCCCCGATTGCCCCGAACAGCCCCATCACGACGGCGTCGAGCACGGTGATCAGCCATTCCGCTCGTGACAACAGGGGTTGCAACACCATGCCGAGGATCGCCGAGGCGCCGGCCACGATCAGGTACCAGTTGCTCCAGACCACGACCGGCGGCTGATTGAGCACGATGTCGCGGAGCAGGCTTCCCCCGAGAGCGACGGCGAGTCCGATCACGACGACGCCAAGCACGTCGATGCGGCGCGACCTGACGCCCGCGGCGAAGAGCGCCCCTTGAAGGCCGCCGAGTCCGGCGGCCAGGAGTTCGATCCAGAGCGTGACCTGGAAAGGCGTGATCGACATGTGAACCTCCGAAGAGCTGGGGCCGGCGCGCGCGATTGGCGTGGGCCGGCCCCTGGGTCGAACGTGGATCAGCGGTTCACCGACCGGCGTGCGAAGCGCTCTTCGCGGCCTCGTCGATCGTGTCGGAGACGACGCCGGCCTGCGTGATGAACAAAGCATGGCTGGCGGACACGTTGGTGATCTTCGCGCCGCTCCGCGTCGCCATGTGCTGCAGCATGGCCTGGTCGAACGACTTGTCCTCCGTGGCGATGACGGCCCAGCTGGGCTTGTCACGCCAGGCGGCGTTCTTCAGCGGCGTGTCGAAGACCGACATGTTGATCGGGATCTGCGTGTCACGCAGGAAGGCGGCGTCCGCGTCGGTGGCGTCGTGGGCGAACCCGGCCTTGAACTTGTCGTGGTTGAGGAACCCGTATCCGTCGTCGACGACATCGATGACGAAGTCCGGCGTCGCCGCGAATCCCTCGTACTGCTGGCCCGTGGTCTCGCCGGCGTCGGGTGCCAGTGCGGAGACGTAGACCAGACCGGCCACGTTCGGGTGGACACCGACCTCGGTGATGACGGTGCCGCCCCAGGAGTGGCCCACCAGGATCGTGGGGCCGTCCTGCCGGTTCAGAACCCGTGTGGTCGCCGCGACATCGTCCTCCAGTGAGGTGAGCGGGTTCTGCACGATCGTCACTTTGTAGCCGCGCGCCGTCAGATTGTCGTACACGCCACGCCATCCCGAGCCATCAGCGAACGCGCCGTGCACCAGCACGACGTTCTTGATCTCCTGGTCGGTGCTCATGGTCTGGTCCTCCCTCTTCCCGCCGGGAGTGCCCGAGCGGATCGGTGACGAGCTCGGCGGTCGCGGCTCTGATATGCAATATATCGCATGCTGCACATCCTCACAAGCCGCGCTTGGGGTTTACGAGATGCAGGGATGTGTGTGCAATATGTTGCAATGCCGATCCCTCTGAACACCCCTGCCGTCGACCGCACTCTCCTGCGCGACGATGTTTACCGACGCCTCCGCGACGCCATCGTCGATGGAACGTTCAGGCCGGGGGAGCAACTCAAGGACGGCGACCTCGCCGCCTGGCTGGGGGTCAGCCGGACCCCGGTGCGCGAAGCGTTGCTGCGCCTCGGGGCGAGTGGATTGGTGGTGGCGCTGCCGGGTCGTTCCACGACGGTCAGCGCCATCGACATTCAGGTGGTGCGGGACGCAAGAGATGTCGTCGCCGCGATGCATGAGTTGGCCGTGCGAGAAGTGACGGGCCGGCTCAGTGAACAGGACGTGGACCGGATGCGGGACGCGAACCGCCGGTTCGCTGGGGCGGTGGCATCAGGCGACGTCAAGGCCGCTCTGGAGGCGGACGAGGAACTGCACAGGATTCCGGTCGCCGCGCTGGGCAATCAGGCACTCGAAGCGGTCATCGAGCGCTTCGACCCCTTGATCCGTCGCGCGGAGCGGATGCGCTTCGGTGTCGACGGCCGAGCATCCGTCGATCGGCACGAGCAGCTGATCAACCTCATCGAGGCGGGAGACGCGAACGGCGCCGCATCTGTGGCGTTCGACATCTGGCACAGCCTCTCGGTCGACGACGACGCCGAGGCCGACGCCTGAGCGGCTGGTTCGGGAGTTGCGGCCGCGGGAAGGGTCGAAAGCCGGATGGCTTGCGGGACCAATTTCGATGCCGTGCGCAACGGATATGGCACTCCGCGGTACTCGTGGTGGTTGTCGTTGACCACGGAATCATTGGCGAACGTTGCACTATAACCGCAGGTCAGAGGCCACCTGGCTCGCCTGGACGCCGCGGTCAGTACGCTCGGAGACATGGCAGGTGTACCTGGGGACAAACGAGCGCGGTTGGCCAAGAATCTGGTCAAGTACGGCGTGCGGTACGGGCCGCTCGCGGTCGAGGCGATCCGGCACGGCCGCGAGCCCGCTCAGCAGGCGCTGCAGGCCGCGATGGCGAAGCGGGCCGCGCGGAAGAAGGCGATCGAGCACGCGCTCACCGTCCGCGACGGGTCCTTGCTGAAGGTCATCCGGGACGGGCAGGCGATCTTCTTCGTGTTCAGCGGCGACGCGATCGTGACGACGTACCCGCCGGTGCCGGCGAACACCTACCCGGAGCTGCTCCGGCACGCCGACCTGGACAAGCGGGAGCCTGCGGTGGTGCTGGCGGCCCGCAAGCCCAGGATCGGGCCGCGGATGCCGAAGATGCGCCGGCGCTGAAGGTTGACGCGGGCGTAACATTCCGGACCCGGCCGGGCAACAGGCCTGACCGAGAGTGGAAGGACGTTTCCACGAGGGAGGGCGTCCGCATGCTCTGGAAGATCAGGACCGAACTCGCCGACCGGCCCGGTGCGCTGGCCGAACTCGCTGCACGGTGTGGTGCGGACGACATCAACATCCTGAGCCTGGAAGTGTTCACCGCCGAGACCGGCGCCGTCGACGAGCTCGTGGTCTCGGCCGGCGTCGGCTGGACCGCGGAAGACCTGACCGCCCTGGTCGCCGAGGCGGGCTGTGCCCGTACGACGGTCCGTCCGTGCCAGGCCGACGTACTCAGTGACGGGCCGACTCGCTACCTGCGCGCCGTACTGCGGCTGATCGACGACCCGGTGTCGGTCGACGAGGAACTGGGCAACCTGCAGGGGTTCGACGAGTACACCCCGGCCGAGTGGGCGCGGGCCGACGTCCTCGTGGAGATCGCCGGCCGGCTGGCCGAGCGGTTCGACGGGACCGTGATGGACGGCCCGCGGCCGGGGAGCGGTGTCCCGGAGTTGCGGAAGGCGAGTGTCGAGGACGCCGAGGCGGTCGTGGCCATGCACGAGCGGTGCTCCTACGAGAGCCGCACCCGGCGCTACCACGTGCCGATGCCGAAGCTGACCACCCGGACCGCGCGGCACCTGTCCGCGCCGGCCGGTGGGATCTCGATCGTGGCCGTGCTCGGCGACGCCGTCGTCGGGATGGCGACCGCTGCTCCGTGGGAGGAGCTCGGCAGTACGACGATGGAGGTCGCCGTACTCGTGGAAGACGGGTGGCAAGGGCAAGGCCTGGGGCAGCAGTTGCTGCGCCGGCTCGTCGTCGAGGCGCGGGAGCTGGGCGCCGACCGGGTGGTCTGCATGGTGCAGCCGGAGAACCACGCGATGCTGCGCACCCTCGAGCGGCTGCGGATGCGGTCCCGGGTCGTGCAGGACGGCGACAGTCTGATGGTGACTGTCGCACTGTCCGACCAGAGCCTGTCGCATGCGGTGGATCGGCCGCCGGTGCAATATCGTCGGACTCGTGCCACCCCTTCCCATCGGTCGCAACCCCCACGGTCTGCTGGTCAATCTGCCCGCGAGCACGCGCTCGCCGCTCTTTCAGCTGTTCCTCCGCTTTCTGGTGGCGCTGGGGCTGCTGACCGTGATGGTGCTCATCGTGGTGGTCGACCGTGACGGGTACAAGGACAGCTACGATGGCAGCGTCGACTTCATCGACGCGATCTACTACGCGACCGTAACCCTCACCACCACCGGGTACGGCGACATCACGCCGGTGACCCCGACGGCGCGGTTGGTCAACGCCTTCATCGTCACCCCGCTGCGGATCTCCTTCCTGGTGGTCCTGGTCGGCACGACACTGGAAGTCCTGGCAACCGAGGGTCGGCGCATCATGCGCGACACCCGATGGAGGAAGCGCATGAAGGACCACACCGTCGTCGTCGGCTACGGCACCAAGGGCCGATCCGCCGTCCAGACGCTGATCAGCAACGGGGTGAAGCGCGAGAACATCGTGGTGATCGACCCGCGCGCGCAGGCGATCGGTGACGCGGGCAACGACCAGATGGCCGCGTTCCACGGTGACGCGACGAGCCGGACGGTGCTGCGCCGGGCCGAGGTGATGACCGCCCGCGAGGTGATCGTCACCACGGACCGCGACGACGCCGCGGTGCTGGTCACGCTGGCGATCCGGCAGCTCAACCCGGACGCGCACATCGTGGTCGCGGTGCGCGAGGAGGACAACGTCCCGCTGCTGCGGCAGAGCGGCGCCGACGCGGTGGTCACGTCGTCCGAGGCGGTCGGCCGGCTGCTCGGCCTGTCCGCGGTCAGCCCGAACCTCGGTGAGGTGATGGAGGACCTGCTCACGTACGGCGAGGGTCTCGAGGTGGCCGAACGACCGGTGCTCGGCCGCGAGGTCGGCAAGCCGCCGTCCGCGCTGCCGGACCGGGTTGTCTCGGTCGTGCGGGACGGCCGGGTGCACCGGTACTACGACTCCAGCGTCTCGGTCCTCGCGGCCGGCGACAAACTCATCGTGGTCCGCCCGGCCAAGGAGACCCCGTGGGCCGAGCGGCCCGGCGCCGACGACGAGGACGAGTGAGCCCTTCCGATCTCGTCCGCTGAGTGCTTACCTCGGAACTGGCGGGGATGGCTCCGGTCCGAGGTGGTGAGGCATTGTGCGGTGGAGAAAGACGTTCAGCGTGGTCGCCGTGGCGCTGATGGTGGGGTCGGGAACGACCGCGGCGCAGAGCCAGGTGGTTGCCGAAGGTAACGAATGGCTCATCGGGTGTGATCCGGGCGCCGCCGAGGCACGCGGCGGACCGGCCCGCGAGCCGGATCTCGGGCAGCCGCACCAGGACCTGCCGGCCGCGGCGAAGGGCAAGGCCGGTGCGAACTTCAAGGCGACGATCCCGGTGTACTTCCACGTCGTCACCGACGGAGCGGTCGGCGCGTTGACGACCGCGCAGATCGACGCGCAGATCAACGTGCTGAACAACACCTTCGCGGGTGGCGAAGGCGGCGACAACAGCGGCTTCAGCTTCCGGCTCGCCGGGGTGACCCGGACCGACAACGCGGCCTGGTTCGCCGCGAACCCGGGCGGCACGAACGAGCACAGCATGAAGCGGGCGCTGCACACCGGTGGACCGGGCGACCTGAACTTCTACTCGACGACCGCGGGCGCCTACCTCGGCTGGGCGTACCTTCCGGACATCGTGACGAAGCCCGGGCAGGCCTATCTCGACGGTGTCGTCGTCGACTGGGAGTCCCTGCCGGGTACGTCGACGACGTACGCGGGGCGCTACGACCAGGGTGAGACCGGGACGCACGAGGTGGGCCACTGGCTCAACCTCGAGCACACCTTCTACGGCGGCTGCAGCGCACACGGCGACTACGTGGACGACACCCCGGCGCAGAAGACCCCGACCAGCGGATGCCCGGCGGGCAAGGACACCTGCAAGGCACCCGGCCTGGACCCGATCCACAACTACATGGACTACTCCTACGACTCCTGCTACACCGAGTTCACCCCCGGCCAGTCCCAACGCATGGCCGACGCCTGGCTCCTGTACCGGGACTAGGCACACACCAGCGAACCGGATCGTGACCTGAACGGTCACGGTCCGGTTTCGCCTTGTAGCGGGACCTTCCCTGGTGTTGACGGTTCTCGGCCGGGCGTTTTAATGTCTGATCTGTAAACGATTACAAGAACGATTACAGGAGGCCGGCGTGAGTCGTCCGACGATCGCTGGGGTGGCCCGGGCGGCCGGGGTCTCGGTGGCGTCGGTGTCGCGTGTGCTGAACGGGCTGCCGGCCACCGAGGAGATGGTCGAGCGGGTGCAGCGGGCGGTCCAGGAGCTCGGGTACGTGCCGGACGCGCGGGCCCGGTCGCTCAAGGTCGGCCGGACGTTCCAACTCACGCTGGCCGTCGCGGACGTCGGCAACCCGGTGTACGTGACGATGATGCGCGCGGTCGAGGAGGTCGTCTCGGCGGCCGGCTACCGCCTGGTGGTGACGACGACCGGCCCGGACGTGGTCGACGAGGTCGCGCTGGTCCGCGGGATGGCGCGGGGGTACGCCGACGGCCTGGTCATCAGCCCGCTCCGTGTCGACGAAGACCTCGTCAAGTCCATCCGCGAGTGCGAAGTCCCCGTGGTCGTAGCCGGCAGCGTGCCCGCCAAAGCCGGGGTCGACACGGTCCGAGCCAACTCCCCGAAGGGCATCGCCCTGGCCGTCGAACACCTGAAATCCAAGGGCCGGGAGCAGGTCGCGTTCGTCAACGGACCGGCGGACACCGTGCCCGGTGCCGCGCGGGCGAAAGGCTTCGCCGATGCGATGAAGGAGTTCGGGTTGCGGTCCGCGGGCGAGATCGAGGCCGCCGACTTCACCTTCGCCGCCGGACGGGACGCAGGGAAGACGCTCTTCGCGCAGAAGCGTCCCAGCGCAGTGATCTGTGCCAACGACCTGCTGGCGGTCGGCGTCATGCACGAGCTCGCGGCCTACGGGCTGCAGGTTCCTGCGGAGGTGGCTGTGGTGGGGATGGACGACAGTGAGTTGGCCGAGCAGAGTTTTCCGCCGTTGACGAGTGTGAACCTGGGGTCGGCGGAGCGGGGGCGGCGGGCGGCCGAGTTGCTGCTGGCCCGGATCGAGGACAGCAGCCGGGCGCCACGGCGAATCGTCGTACAGCCGTCTCTCAGCGTGCGGAGGTCCACCCCATGACGGTGCTGATGCCACGCCTCCGGCGCGGCGGGTCATGGGGCTGGAACTCCCGGCCTTCCCTCGTCACTCCGGTCGCTTCGCTCCCTGCGCTCCTCAGTCCAGGCCGGGAGGCCCCATGACCGCGACCGTGACGGCCCCGCCGCCTACTCCAGTGAAGACGCCGGGCAGGCCGAAGCAGAACCGTGAGGCGATCTTTCTCTTCCTGCCGGCGCTGCTCCCGGTGCTGCTGCTCAGCGTGTACCCGCTGGTCCGCGGGATCGCGCTCGGCTTCACCGACGCCCGCGCCGGCCTGAACGTCGAGACGAACTTCATCGGCTTCGAGAACTTCGGCAAGCTGCTGCAAAACGACTTGTTCTGGTCCTCGTTCCGGATCGGCATCATCTGGACCCTGTCGGTGACGATCCTGCAGTTCGTCGCCGCGCTCGGCCTCGCGCTGCTGCTCAACACCGACATCAAGTTCCGCGGCGTCGCCCGGACCCTCGCGCTGATCCCGTGGGCGATGCCTCCGGTGGTCGTCGCGATCATGTGGCGGCTGCTGCTGCACCCGACCAACGGCCCGGTCAACGAGGTGCTGCAGACCCTGCACCTGACCGACCAGCCGATCAACTTCCTCGGCGACTTCAGTACGGCGCTGCCGGCCGTGATCGTGGTCGGGATCTGGGTCGGCATGCCGATGACCACGGTCACCCTGCTGGCCGGCCTGCAAGGCATCGATCGCTCGCTGTACGAGGCGGCCGCGGTGGACGGCGCGAGCGCGTGGCGCCAGTTCTGGAACATCACGCTGCCGCAGCTGAAGACCGTGATCGTCGCGATCACCAGCCTGGACATGATCTGGAACTTCAACTCGTTCGGCCTGGTCTACGTGCTGACCGCCGGCGGTCCGGGCGGCAAGACGATGCTGCCGATGCTGTTCGCCTACAACGAGGCGTTCCGGTACGGGAACTTCGGGATGGCCGCGGCGATGGGTGACGTGATGGTCGTGATCATCATCGTGTTCCTCGCCTTCTACCTGCGGAACCGGTTGAGGAGCCAGGCATGAGAACACGTCCGGCCGCGCGGTTCCTGCAATACGTCGCCGTCGCCTGCTACCTGGTCTTCCTCGGCTTCCCGCTGCTCTGGCTGATCTCCAGCTCGCTGAAGTCGCCGCAGGAGTTCGCCGGCATCACGCCGTCGCTGCTCCCGAAGAACGTCGACTTCGCCAACTACACCGACGCGCTGGAGGAGCAGGGCCTGGTCCGGTCGATGGGCAACAGCCTGCAGATCTCGGTGCTGAGCACGATCCTGGTGCTGATCGTGTCGTTGCCGGTCGCGTACGCGCTGGCCCGGTTCCGCAGCCGGCTGCGGCCGGTCACGAACGGCTGGATCCTGGTCAGCCAGGTGTTCCCGGTGATCCTGATCGTGATCCCGCTGTTCATGATCCTGCGGCCGCTGCACCTGACCAACACGATCCCCGGCGTGGTGATCGTCTACATGGTCTGGTCGCTGCCGTTCGCGTTGTGGATGCTGCAGGGGTACGTCGCCGCCGTGCCGCGGGAGCTGGAGGAGGCGGCGTCGGTGGACGGCGCCGGCCGGCTGCGCACGATCGTGTCGATCGTGATGCCGCTGCTGCGGCCCGGTCTGATCGCGACCGCGATGTTCACCTTCATCTCGGCGTGGAACGAGTTCTTCTTCGCTCTGGTCCTGCTGCAGGACCCGGAGCTCAAAACGCTGCCGCTGGTCCTCGCCCGCTTCGTGGGCGCCGAGGGCCAGGTGCAGTTCGGTCCACTGGCCGCCGCGTCCGTGCTGGCGACGGTGCCAAGTCTGGTGTTCTTCGCCTTCCTTCAACGCCGGCTGACGTCCGGGCTGTTGAGCGGCGCAGTCAAGGGTTAGGAGATGCAATGAAGAAGGTACTGACCGCGTTGCTCGCGGCGGGCGCGCTGGTGACGCTCGCGGCCTGCGGTGGCAGCAGCGACGACGGCTCCGGGGACTCCGGGTCGTCCAACGAGAAGGTGACGCTGAAGTTCCAGAGCCTCGCCTTCCAGAAGACGACCGTCACCGCGACCAAGAAGATCGTCGCGGACTGGAACGCCGCCAACCCGAACATCCAGGTCGAGTACGTCCAGGGCAGCTGGGACTCGGTGCACGACCAGCTGGTCACCCAGTTCCAGGGCGGTACGGCGCCGGACATCATCCACGACGAGTCCGCCGACATCACCGGCTTCGCCAACCAGGGGTACCTGGCCGACCTGTCGCCGTACCTGAGCCAGGAGACGAAGGACGCTGTCCCGCAGGGTGTCTGGGACACCGTGAAGACCGGCGACGGCAAGATCATCGCGGCGCCGACGCTGCTGCAGTCGTACGTCGTGTTCGGCAACTCCGCGCTGCTGAAGCAGGCCGGGATCGCGACGACCGGTGACTCGCTCAGCTGGGACCAGTTGCAGGCGGACGCCAAGAAGCTGACCACCGGCGGCAAGTTCGGCCTCGGCTGGGGTCTGAAGAGCCCGACCGCGACCGTGCTGAACCTGGGCATGAACTTCGACGCGCAGTTCTTCGAGGGCTCCGGCCGGGACGCGAAGGCGAAGATCGGCGACGCCGAGCTCGAGGTGCCGAAGCGGATCCACGCGATGGCCTACACCGACAAGTCGATCGAGCCGACCTCGCTGACCCAGAGTGGTTCCGACGTACTGCCGGGCTTCTTCGCCGGCAAGTACGCAATGGTTGTCGGAGGCAACTACGCGGCGCAGCAGATGGTCGAGCAGGCGCCGAAGGGCTTCCAGTGGGAGGTGCTGCCGCCGCTGAAGGGCACCAGCACGAAGCAGGCGGCGAACCCGCAGACGCTGTCGGTGCCGGCCGAGGGCAAGCACATCGAGCAGTCCGCCAGGTTCATCGACTACTTCATGAAGGCCGAGAACCTGGCGGCGGTCGGTCAGGGTGACTGGCTGATCCCGACCACGCAGGCGGCCCGGGACGCGATCCTGAAGGCGACCGGTGGCAAGAACGGCTGGGAGCAGACGTTGGCCGGCGGCAACGAGCTGACCAAGGCGCCGTTCCAGAGCGTGGAGAACTACCCGAAGTGGAAGGACCAGATCGCGACGCCGGCGCTGCAGGAGTACCTGGCGAACAAGACCGACCTGGCGACGCTGGGCAAGAAACTGAGTGACGGATGGGGTCAGGTCAACAGCTGATGTCCTTCTTGGAGGAGAAAGCGACAGGAGTCCTCGTCGGTGCCGCGGTCGGTGACGCGATCGGTGGCGCCGTCGAGGGCTGGACCCCGGAGGCGATCCGGGAGCGGCACGGCGGCTGGGTGACCGGCATCGTCGGGCCCTGGTACGACGAGTGGCGGACCGCCCGCCCGATCGCGCCGTACCACAAGGGTGACGGGCACATCACCGACGACACCTTGATGACGCACGCGCTGGTCGAGGTGTACGACGAGCGCCGGGCACACCTGGACGCGTACGCGATCGCGGACCTGCTGGTGCCGAAGATGCTGAACGGGCGCCGCTGGGTGCCCGAGCTGGAGACCGACGCGCTGCTGCTGCACCGGGTGTTCCTGGCCGAGAAGTGGCTGGTCACCCGGTTGCACTACGGGCACGTCGACCCGCGCGAGGCCGGCGTCGGCAACATCGTGAACTGCGGCGCGGCGATGTACATGGCGCCGGTCGGGATCGCGAACGCCGGCGACCCGGAGGGCGCCTACGCCGAGGCGGTCGACGTGGCCGGCGCCCACCAGTCGAGTTACGGGCGGGAGGCGGCCGGCGTGTTCGCGGCCGCCGTCGCCGCCGCGATGGCTCCGGACGCCACCGCGGCGTCGGCAGTGGACGCCGCGCTGAGCCTGGCCAAGGACGGCACTCGGAGGGCCGTCGAGGCGGTGGCCGACGCGGCCGACGGGATCATCGACTGGGAGCAGGCGATTCCGCTGCTGCGCAAGGCGATCGAGCCGTTCGACACGGTCGGGCCGGACTACCGGGACCAGTCGCTGGACGCCCGCCGGCCGAGCCGGACGAAGTCGATCGAGGAGCTTCCGGTCGCGCTCGGGTTCGTCCTGGTCTCCGGAGGCGACGTACGGCGTGCCGTCCTCGGCGGCACGAACTACGGCCGGGACGCGGACTCGATCGCGTCGATGGCCGGTGCGATCACGGGCGCGCTGAACGGTCTGGCCGGCGTGCCGGCGGACTGGGCGACCGAGGTCGCCGAGGCGAGCAAGACGGACCTGGAGCGGCCCGGCCGGGTGATGGCTTCGGTGGCGGATGACATCCGCGCGGCCGACGCCAAGCGCTGGGCCCGGCGCACGGCCGTGTTGGACGCACTGGTCTGAATGTCAGTTGGCAGAGGCCTCCAGCTCCACGATCCGCGAGTAGCCGTGGTCGTTGGAGTCGTGGCTGACGAGTTGGACGGCGTCGACCGCTTGCGGCGGAAAGGTCACCGTGACGCGGCCCTGCACGTTGCCGCGCACCTCGCCGACGGTGGTCCAGGCACCTGCAGTGCGGACCCGGATGTCGAAGTCGCGGATGCCCATCGCGGCAGCGGGATAGCGGGTCGAGTCAAGGGTCTGCAGGACGACTCGGCCGACGGTCGCGGGTTGGACGAAGTCGACGCCGTACGTGTCGGGGAAGACGCCCTTGGTGGCGTCGTGCCAGCCGCTGGCGCCCCACTGCTCGGAGTCGGCGTTGCCGTCGACGCCGCCGCACAGCCGCATGTTGCCGTGCGTGGACGAGGCGACTGCCTGCTCACCGAGCAGCAGGTTGTCGCGCGGCGGTACCCCCTGGACGGTGACGGGGACGCGCAGGTGTTCGCGGCCGACGCTGAGATTGACGTCGTACGTCGCGGGCGCGGTGCCGCGCGGGATGGTGATCTCGAGCGGCGCCTTGACCAGTTGGTCGACCGGCAGGTAGCTGGAGAACTGGTGGCGGGACAGCGTCAGCTCCGGATCGCTGCTGATCCGCATGTCGGCGATGGTCGGCTTGCGGCCGGTGTTGGTCATGCCGAGGGTGAGCTTGCCGGACGGGAAGCACGGCAGCGGCACCACCTCGACGGGTTGTGGTGTGGCGCTGATCTCGACGCCGTTGTTGTTGCTGACGGCAACTGCGGCTGCCGGGACCAGGAGAAGGAGCAGGGCGGCGCGGTTCATGACGGGGTCCGTTCAGGCCAGGTGGGTTCCGGGACGGCCGTCCTCGACGACCAGGGTGGCTCGGGTGGACGCGGTGCCGCCGGGGGTGGTGACCCGGTCGACGATGCGGAACTCCGACGTCCACTGGTTGCGGTCCAGCCGGCAGCTCAGGTAGCCGCGCTGGACGTTCTGGAACTTGACGTGCGGGTTCTCGGCGAGCAGCGCGCGGCCGGTGGCGTCGGCGTCGGCACCGTCCTTGCCGGACGAGATCGACGTGGTGACGAACTCACTGCCGACCGCGGGGCTCGCCGGGTCGGCGAAGTTCACGCGGAGGTCGGACGCGACGCTGCGATGCAGGTCTCCGGTCAGGACGACGAAGTTGCGCACCCGCCGGTCGCGGACGCCGGACAGCACCCGGTCGCGGGAGGCGGCGTACCCGCTCCAGGTGTCCATCGGCAGTTCGAGGTCCGGCCCGGTCTTGCGGTCGAGCTGAGCCATCGCGACCTGCTGGGCGACGACGTTCCATCGGCTGCTGGACCGACCGAGCGTGTCGAGCAGCCAGTGTTCCTGCGCGTCGCCGGTGATCGTCCGGGACGGATCCGTGGACACGTCGTCCGGCGGCAGCCAGCCGCCGGTTCCGGTCTGGTCGTCGCGGAACTGCCGCGTGTCCAGGACGCTCAGGTCCGCGGTGCGGCCGTAGCGGAGGTGGCGGTGCAGGCGGATGGACGGTCCGTCGGCGGACTGGTCGAGGCGCAGCGGCATGTGTTCCCAGTACGCGCGGAAGCCGTTGGCGCGCCGTACCAGGAACTCGTCGTGCGGCAGGCCGTCCTCGGAGACGTAGTCGGCCCAGTTGCCCTCGACCTCGTGGTCGTCGAGCGTCACCACCCAGGGCGCCGCGGCGTGCGCGGCCTGCAGGTCGGGGTCGGTGCGGTGCAGCGCGTAGCGCGCCCGGTACTCGTCCAGCGTGAAGATCTCACCGGCGAAGTCGACCGGCACAGCCTGGTTGCGGACGCCGGCCGTCGGGCCGACACCGACCTCGTAGATGTAGTCCCCGAGGAACAGCACCACGTCGTGGTCCCGCCGTACGACGTCCTGGTACGCCGTGTAGTAGCCGTCGTAGAAGGCCTGGCACGACGCGACCGCCATCGTCACCGCGGGCTGGTCCTGCGGCGCGGGCGCGGTCCGGGTACGACCGACCGGACTGAGTTGACCCTTGGCGCGGAAGCGGTAGAAGTAGTGCCGCCACGGACGCAGACCGCGTACGTCGACATGCACGGTGTGGGCGTACTCCGGCCGAGCGTGCGCGGTGCCGCGTCGTACCACTCTGCGGAACGTCTCGTCCTCGGCGACCTCCCAGTCGACGTTCACCGTGCGGTCGTCCATCCCGCCGAACGGCTCCAGCGGGCCCGGTGCGAGGCGTGTCCAGATCACCACGGCGTCCGGCAGCGGGTCGCCCGACGCGACGCCCAGGGTGAACAGCGGGCGATTGTCGGTGCGGTGCGGTATTCCTACTGGACCGAGGCCGGGGAGGTCACCGGTGAGGGCAAGTGCGGCGGCCGCGCCGGTCGCGGTCAGAAAGCTACGGCGGGTGGGCATGTGACGGAGTATCAGGCAGTTCTGAGACGGCGAACCAGTGCGCGTTTCGCCTGCTGCAACAGGGGAAGGAAGTAGCCCGATGAGACTGACCTGGGTGCAGCCCGAAGACCTGCTGCCGCATCAACTGGTCCAATCGCGATCCGAGGGGGTCGACGTCACCGACGTCGAAGAGCGCTGGCTCGCCGCGGGCGGTACGACGCACGCCCCGGCCTCGGGTGCGTCGGACGAACCGGCGTCGCCGGAGCTCCGGTCGCTGGCCCGTGAGCTGATGGACGAGCTCGACCGCCGGTGGACCGGCTGGCCCGAGCCGGACATCCCCGACCTGCCCGTGCTCGGCACGCCGGACGAGTCGCGGGTCCTGAACGCGTGGCTCGGCCGCGCCGCCGGGAACCTGCTCGGCAAGGTGGTGGAGAAGATCCCGCGGGAGGGGATCCGGGAGATCCTCGAGACGTCGGGCCAGTGGCCGCTCACGCAGTACATCACCGCGATCGGCGTGCCGGACGAGGTGCAGCGGCGCTGGCCGTGGAACAAGCGGTCGACGCCGACCAGCCTGCGCGAGAACATCGACGGGATGCCCGAGGACGACGACCTGAACTTCGCCATCCTCGCGCTGCAGCTGCTGGAGCGGCACGGCTCCGCGCTGACCACGGAGGACGTCGCGCTGGCCTGGCTGAACGACCTGCCCGCGGGCCGGGTGTTCACCGCCGAGCGCGTTGCCTACCGCAACCTTCTCGAAGGGGTCGAGCCCGCCCGGGCCGCGGTGGTCGGCAACCCGTTCCGGGAGTGGATCGGCGCCCAGATCCGGACCGACGCCTACGGCTGGGCGCACCCCGGCGACCGGACGGCGGCCGCCCGGCTCGCGCTCGTGGACGCCCGGCTGAGCCACACCGGCGCAGGCGTCGACGGCGCGCTGTGGGTCGCCGCGATGTCGGCCGCCGCGGTGGTCCTGGACGATCCACGCGAGGTGGCCGTCGCCGGCCTCGACGTCGTGGCCAAGGACGGCGCAATCGCACAAGCTGTCCGCTTCGGGCTGGAGCTTGCGGACACGGGCCTGGACGAGGCGCTCGACGCTCTGCACGCCGAGTACGGCGACCTGCACTGGGTGCACGCGGTCAACAACACGGCGCTGACGGCGTACGCCCTGACCGCCGCCGACTTCGGCGACGCGGTCGGTCGCGCGGTGATGGGTGGTTGGGACACCGACTCGGTCGGCGCCACGGTCGGGGCGGTGTTTGGCGCTGTCCGCGGCGTTCCGGCAGAGTGGTCTGCACCACTGGACAACCGGGTGGCCACAAGCCTGCCGGGGATGAACCAGATCGCGATCGACGAGCTGGCTGCGAGGACTGTGGAGGTGGCACGGGGTGGAGCCTGACGTTGTCGTCGTAGGCAGTGCGAACGTGGATCTGGTGCTCCCGGTCCAGCGGATCCCACGCCCCGGTGAAACCGTCCTCGCGGGGGAGATGACCCGTGGCCCGGGCGGCAAGGGGGCGAACCAGGCGGTCGCGTCGGCGCGGGCGGGTGCACGAACTGCAATCGTTGCCTCACTCGGTGTCGATGACTCCGGCGAGCTCCTCCGCGAGGCGCTGTCCGGCGCCGGTGTCGACCTGTCGCTGATCACGCCGTCGAGCACGGCCCCGACCGGGACGGCGATCATCACGGTCGACGACTCCGGGGAGAACTCGATCGTGGTCGCGCCGGGCGCGAACGGCGAGCTGACCCTGTCCGAGGACGCGAGCCGGGCCGTGGGCAGGGCGAAAATCGTGCTTTCCCAACTGGAGATCCCGTTCCCGACCGTCCAGGCGGCGGCCGCGGCGAGCTCGTACTTCATCCTCAACGCCGCCCCGGCGGCCGAGCTGTCCGACGAGCTGCTCGCCGGCGTCGACCTGCTGGTGGTGAACGAGACCGAGGCCGAGCTGATCGCCGGCTCCGACCGGTCCGCGCTGCTCAAGCGGGTGCCGGCCGCGGTGGTCACGCTCGGCGGCGCCGGCGCGCTGATCCTGACCCGCGGCGCCGACGAGATCGCCGTCCCCGGGGTGCCGGTCGACGTGGTCGACACCACGGCCGCGGGGGACACGTTCTGCGGTGTGCTGGCGGCAGCATTGGCTGCCGTGTCAACCACCGAGGCGATCACGGCAAGCGACCTGACGAATGCTGTCCGACGCGCTAACGTTGCTGCTTCACTGAGTGTTCAGGCCGCGGGGGCGATTCCCTCGGTGCCGCACGGGGATGCAATCGACGCGCGTTATGCGGAGGTGTACCTGTGAATCCGCTCGAGCCGCGGCCCATCGATCTGCCCGCCAGGGTCGATCTGGGGCTCCGGGCCGACCTGGCCTACCTCGACGACGCCAAGATCCTCGGCGCGCCGGAGGACCCGGCCGACCTGCCGCGGTGGCGCGGCAAGCTCGCCGAGTGGTTGATCGGCGCGTACGACCGGACGCCGTACGACGGCACCCACTACGAGGTGCCCGGTCGGGAATGGACCCAGACGGCGTACTCGGTGGCGCTCGTCTGGCTCTGGGACGACCAGCTGTACGACGTCCGGACCGGGAGGTTCACCCCGGAGAAGTTCGTCCAGCACGGTGTCGACGACTTCGGCGGGTACGACGCGATCGTGCTGTGGCACGCCTACCCGGTGATCGGGATCGACTCGCGCAACCAGTTCGACTTCTACCGCGACGTGCCGAAGCTGCGCGAGCTGGTCGACGACCTGCACCGGCTCGGGCTGAAGGTGTTCTTCGACTACAACCCGTGGGACGTCGGCACCCGCCGGGCCGCGCGCTCCGACGCCGACGAGTTCGCCGCGCTGGTCACCGAGTACGCCGTCGACGGCGTCTTCCTGGACACGCTGAAGGAGGGCGACCCGACGCTCACCCGCGCGCTGCGCAAGGCGAACCCGTCGATCGCCCTGGAAGGCGAGTCGCGGTTGCCGATGGCAAGGATCGGCGACCACGCGCTGTCCTGGGCGCAGTGGTTCGCCGACACCCGGGCGCCCGGCGTGCTGCGGGCGCACCTGTTCGAGCGCCGGCACATGATGCACCACACCCGCCGCTGGAACCGCGACCACAGCGACGAGCTGCAGTCCGCCTGGGTGAACGGCGTCGGCATGCTGGTCTGGGAGTCGGTGTTCTCGGCCTGGGTCGGCTGGAACGCGCGCGACCGGGCGACCCTGCGCCGGATGGTCGCCGCGCAGCGGGCGTTCGCGCCGGTGCTGCTGAACGGCGACTGGATCCAGCTGACGCCCGAGGTCCCGGACAAGGCGCGTGAACACGGCGTCTACGGTTCCCGCTGGGATCTGGCCGACATCACCTTCTGGACGCTGATCAACCGCGACGAGGAGGACTTCGAGGGCATCGTGCTGCGCTCGGAGGACCAGGTCGGCGACTGGTACGACGTGACCTCCGGGGTCCCGATCACCGCCGACGACGACGGGGTCCACCTGGTTGTGCCGGGGCGTGGTGTCACCGGCATCGTCCGGGTCGGCGCGACCGCGGGACCGAACTGCCGGGCCACGGCCCGACGGCTCGGCACGTTGCCGCGGCCGCACGTCAAGGACTCCGCGTTCCCGATGGCGCCGGCCGTGCGTCAGCCGGTCCCGGAGATCTCCGGCGACGCGGATCTCGGCCCGGTGGTCGTCGTACCGGCGGGGGAGCGGGAGCTTGTCGTCCGGCATCGGCGCCGGGAGACCGGCCTGTACGACCAAGCGCCGTACGTGGAGGAGTGGAAGCCGCTGCCGCCACGGCTGCACGACATCCAGACTGTGAGCCGCTCGGTGTCGCTGAGCGGGATCTCGGTCGCGGTGTCCGAGGTGACCAACGGTGACTTCGCCGAGTTCCTGGCCGCTACCGGCTACCGGCCGCGGATCCCGAACCGCTTCCTGAAGCACTGGGTGGACGGCGCGCCGGCGCCCGGGACCGAGGACCAGCCGGTGACGTACGTCGACCTGCCGGACGCCCGCGCCTACGCGGACTGGCGGGGTGGGCGGTTGCCGACCGAGGACGAGTGGCAGGTCGCCGCCGGGCTGGACGGGTTCACCCGGGCCGAGCCATTGGTGTGGAACCTGACCGAGAGCGAGCACCGGGACGGCCGCAGCCGCTTCTGCATCCTCAAGGGCGGGTCGCACTATGTTGCTGAGGGCTCCGACTGGTACGCCGACGGCGGGCCGCAGGAACCCGAGGTGAGCTTCAAGCTGGTGCTGACCGGTGGTGGTCTCGATCGCTCCGAGACCATCGGTTTCAGGATCGCAGGATGAGGACTGTTCCACTCGACGGTGTGAAGGTGCTGGAGGCGGCGACGCTGTTCGCGGGGCCGCTGGCAGCGACGTTCCTGGGTGACTTCGGGGCCGACGTCACGAAGATCGAGCACCCGGCGCGGCCGGATGCGGCGCGGACGCACGGCGCCTCGAAGGACGGCGTCGGGCTGTGGTTCAAGACGCTCGGCCGGAACAAGCGGCTGGCGACACTCGACCTGTCCCGCGGCCGCGACGTGTTCCTCGACCTGGTGCGGGAGAACGACGTACTGATCGAGAACTTCCGGCCCGGGACGCTGGAGCGCTGGGGGCTGGGCCCTGACGTGCTGTTGGCGGCGAACCCGCGGCTGGTGATCGCGCGGGTGACGGCGTTCGGGCAGGTCGGGCCGTGGTCGACCCGGCCCGGGTTCGGGTCGCTGGCCGAGGCGATGAGCGGGTTCGCGGCGGTGACCGGTGAGCCGGACGGGCCGCCGACGCTGCCGCCGTTCGGGCTCGCGGACGGGATCACCGCGCTGGCGACGGCGTACGCGGTCATGGTTGCGCTGCGCGAGCGGGACCGGTCCGGTCAGGGGCAGGTGATCGACATGGCGATCATCGAGCCGATCCTGATGATGCTCGGCGGCGGGATCACGGCGTACCAGCAGACCGGGTACGTTCAGCCGCGGCTGGGGAACCGGTCGTCGAACAACGCGCCGCGCAACGTCTACCGGACCGCGGACGGCCGGTGGGTCGCGGTGTCGACCAGTTCGCAGAGCATCGCCGAGCGGGTGGTGACGCTGGTCGGGCGGCCGGATCTGGTGGCGCAGCCCTGGTTCGCCACCGGGCGGGAGCGCGCGCAGCACGCGGACGAGCTGGACGAGGCGGTCGGGTCGTGGATCGCCGAGCGGCCGCTGGACGAGGTGATGGCGGAGTTCGAGAAGGCCGAGGCCGCGGTCGGGCCGGTGCACGACATCCGCGGCATCATGACCGATCCGCAGTACGCCGCGTTGCGGACGATCGTGGCCGTGGACGACGAGGAACTGGGGGGACCGGTGCAGATGCAGAACGTGTTGTTCCGGCTGTCGGAGTCGCCGGGGTCGATCAGGTGGGCCGGGCGGCCGCACGGCGCGAACACCGACGAGGTGCTCGCCGAGATCGGCGTGACGCCCGAGCAGCTCGCGGCGCTGCGCGAAGCCGGCGTGGTCTAGGTGCTCACTGCGCTGTACGTCCCGGCAAACCGCCCCGATCGGTTCGCGAAGGCGGTTGCCGCGGGCCCCGATGTGGTGGTGTTCGACCTCGAGGACGCGGTGCCGGTCGACGACAAGGCGGACGCCCGCGGCTGGGCGGTGGCCTGGATCGCCGCGAACGCCTCGGGTCCGGTGGAGGTCCGGGTCAACGCGCCGGGCACGCCGTGGATCGAGGACGACCTGGCCGCGGTGGCCGCCCTACCGCGGATCCGGATCCGGCTGCCGAAGGTGGAGAGCGCGGCCGATGTGCACGCCGTGCTGGAACAGGTGCCGTCGGCAAGGATCACCGCGCTGATCGAGTCACCGCTCGGACTGGAGAAGGCGTTCGAGATCGCGTCGGCCGACTCGCGGGTGGCCGCGATCGCGCTCGGCGAGGCGGATCTGCAGAGCTCGCTCGGCGTGGACGGTCCGGCCGGTCTGGCCTGGGCGCGCGGGCGGCTGGTCGCCGCCTCCCGGGCCGCCGGGCTCGGAGCGCCGATGATGTCGGTGTACCCGCACGTGAACGACCTCGACGGGCTGCGGGAGACGTCGCTGGAAGGCCGGGCGCTCGGGTTCGTCGGGCGTACGGCGATCCACCCGCGGCAGCTCGCGACGATCGTCGAGTGCTTCACGCCCACCGCCGTCCAGGTGGCCGAGGCCGAGGCCCTGCTCGCCGCCGTCGAGAAGGCCGGCGTGTCGGCCGGCGGCGTGATCGTCCTCCCCGACGGCCGGATGGTCGACCCGGCCATGGTGGGGCGCGCCCGCGAAGTGAGCACCCTGATGCGAGAGATCGAGTCGCGGCAGAGCTAAGGTCGTAGGCATGCTGCCGCGCAGTGTTGACGCCGTGGTGATCGGGTCCGGGCCGAATGGGCTGGTGAGCGCGATCGCCCTCGCCGACGCGGGCTGGGACGTGCTCGTGCTGGAGGCCGAGGAGACCTTCGGCGGCGCGGTCCGGTCGACGGAGAGCGACGGCTGGGTCAGTGATCGTTTCAGCTCGAACTACCCACTGGGCGTGGCCTCGCCGGTGCTGCGCGCGCTGGAGCTGGAGAAGCACGGCCTGCGCTGGGCGCACGCGCCGCTGCCCCTCGTGCACCTGCTCGACGAGGAAGGCGCCTCGGTCGCGATCCACCCGGACCCCGAGGACACCGCGAAGTCGATCGGTGCCGACCACCCGGGCGACGGAGACGCGTGGCTGCGGCTCTACCAGCAGTACGTCACCATCCGCGAGCCGCTGCTGAAGTCCCTGCTCACCACCTGGCCGCCGGTCGTGCCGGGAATCAAGCTGGCCCGCAAGCTCGGGTCGGTGGGGGAGTTGCTGCGGTTCGCGCGGTTCATGGCGATGCCGATGCACCGGATGGGCCAGGAACTGTTCGAGGGACCGCGCGGTCCGGCGCTGATCGCGGGCAACTCGCTGCACGCCGACGCACCGCTGTCCGGCGCCGTCAGCGGCACGATGGGCTGGCTGCTCGTCATGCTCGCGCAGGACGTCGGCTACCCGGTCGCGGCCGGCGGATCGAGCTCGCTGTCCGGCGCTCTGGTCCGGCGGGCCGAACGGGCCGGTGCGTTGCTCGTCCGTGGAACGCCGGTTTCGGCGATCGAGGTGTCGTCCGGACGGGTGACCGGCGTACGGACGGCCGCCGGGGAGACCGTGGTCGTCAACCGGGCGGTGATCGCGGACACCTCCGCGCCGACGCTCTACGACTCGTTGTTGCCGAGTGCAACGATCCCGGCCGGGTTGCGGCGGGACCTGGACGAGCGGTTCGAGTGGGACTACCCGACGGTGAAGCTGAACTTCCGGCTGAGCGGGCCGATCCCGTGGCGCTCGCCCGAGGCGCGGTCCGCGGGCGTGGTGCACCTCGGCGGCACCGCCGACGACCTCGTCCACCTGTCCGCCGACCTCGACACCGGCCGGCTGCCGTCGACGCCGTTCCTGCTGATCGGGCAGACCACCAAGTCGGACCCGACCCGGTCGCCGGAGGGCACCGAGGCGGTCTGGGCCTACGCGCACCTGCCGCGCGGGGTGGCCGACGACGAGTCGGCGGCGAAGTTGGCGAACCGGATGGAGCGGGCGATGGAGCGGTTCGCGCCCGGGTTCGGCGAGCTGATCATCGACCGGGACGTGCAGATCCCGAGCGCTCTCGAAGCCGGTAACGCCGCGCTCGGGCTCGGCGCGGTGGGTGGCGGCACCATGCAACTCCAGCAGCAGCTGATCTTCCGTCCCACCATCGGGCTGGGAAGTCCGCGGACGTTCGTCTCCGGGCTCTACCTGGGCAGCTCCGCGGTGCACCCCGGTGGCGGCGTCCACGGCGCCTGCGGTCACCTGGCGGCCCGGACCGCCCTCCGCGACGCCTCCGTGCTCGGCCCGCTCACCCGCACCCTCCCGACGGCCGCGCTCCGCCGACTCCAACGCTGAGCGCGACCACAACCTGCTGCCTCCCACAGTCGGGGGCTTGGACAACAACTGGTGGGCAACCACCTGGTATTTCAGGTGGTAGCCCACTGGATGCTGTTCAAGCCCCCGAGTGCTGACCCAGGTGGTTATGGTCAGGGGGTGCGGTTGGATGAGGCGACGTGCAGGGCCCGGGTCGCGGCGGCGCGGGTCGGGCGGTTGGCGACCGTGGGCGCTGACCTGCGGCCGCACGTCGTACCGGTGACCTATGCGGTGCACGGGGACGAGGTGTACGTCGGGGTCGACCAGAAGCCGAAGACGACGACCGATCTGCGGCGGCTGCGGAACATCGCGGAGAACGACCGGGTCGCGGTCCTCGTCGACGAGTACGACGAGGACTGGACGCATCTGTGGTGGGTGCGGCTCGACGGGGTCGCGCGAGTGCTGCCTTCGCTGCCGGCGGCGGTCGACCTGCTGCAGGCGAAGTACCCGCAGTACGACGCCGATCCGCCGCGCGGGCCGGTGATCGCCGTACAGGTGGAGAACTGGTCGGGCTGGTCCTACACCTGAGTGGCGATCCGGAGGGCGGCGACCAGGTCGCGGTACAGGTCGTCGGTCGCGAGCAACTCCTGGTGGGTGCCGCGGGCGCGGACCCGGCCGGACTCGAGGACGACGATCTGGTCGGCGTCGATGACCGTGGACAGCCGGTGGGCGATCGTGAGGACGGCGCCGGTCCCGGCGATCCGCGCGATCACCTCGTGGACGGCGGCCTCGGTCAGGCCGTCGAGCTGAGCGGTCGCCTCGTCGAGCAGCAGGATCTCGGGGTCGCTGACCAGCGCCCGGGCCAGGGCGATGCGCTGCCGCTCGCCGCCGGAGATCGCCGCAGTGGACAACACCGTGTCGAGGCCGTCCGGCAACTCGCGGACCCGGTCGTCCAGCCGGACTGCCCGTAACGCCTCCCAGAGCGCGGGCTCGCCGGCGTCCTCGTGGGTGTAGAGCAGGTTCTCCCGGAGCGTGCCGGGCACGAGGGGAGTGTCCTGCTCGACGTACACGATCCGGCGGCGCAGATCCTCGAGCGACCACTCCGGCAGCGGTACGCCGTCCAGCACCAGGCGGCCGGAGTCCGGGTTCAGGAAGCGCAGCAGCAGCGAGAACATCGTGGTCTTGCCCGCGCCGGACGGACCGACGATCGCGGTGTGGCCGCGGCGGGGGATGGTGAGGCTGACGTCCTGCAACGCCGGTGCGGCGCCGGGCGCGTAGCGGGCGGTGACGTTCTCGAAGGTGAGTGCCGATGGCACGTTGGCGGTGCGGCCGGGGCTGGTGTCGGCGGGTTCGATCTCGAAGGAGTCGACCTCGCGGATCCGCATCGCAGCGGCGACGCCGGACTGCAGGCCGCTCACGGTCTGGGTCAGGGTCCCGACCGGCTCCATCAGCTGGAATGTGTACAGCAGGAACGCGACCAGGGCGGAGACGGTCAGCAGGTTCTCGCTCACTCGCCAGGCGCCGATCCCGAGGATGAGCAGGGTCGCGGACCCGATCCCGAAGCCGGCCGCGGTCCAGGCGACGGCCTCGTAGCGGACCGCGCGGACGCTCTGCCGGGCCGACTCGGTCGCCTCGGAGATGACCCGCTCGCTCTCTCGTGCCTCGGCCCGGCTGGCCTTGACTGTCCGGATCGCCCGCAGCGCTCCTTCCAGTGCGCCGCCGAGCCGGCCGACCGCACCCTGCGCCTGCTCCTGAGCCTTGGCCATCGGCGGCATCAGCAACGCCACGATGATTCCGACCGCGGCCAGCGCGGCCAGCGTCGTGAGCAGCAGCACGCCGTCCAGCATCGCCATCAGCACCAGCGCGCCGACCAGCGAGATCACGCCGTTGACCAGCTGCACCAGACTCGATGCGGCAGCCTCGCGAAGCAGCACCGTGTCGGACGTGACCCGGGTGACGAGTTCACCGGGGGAGCGGCCCGCGAGCTCACCGACGCGCACCCGGAACAGCCGCCGCACCATCGAGCTCCGCGCGTAGAGCACAACCCGCTCACCCATCTTGCCGAGCAGGATCCACTGCACCAGGCCGAGCCCGGAGCTGATCACGAGCAGTACGACGAGCAGCGTCACGGCCGACGTGATCGGCGTCGACGCGGCCAGGCCGTCCAGGACGGCCTTCGACACCATCGGCGTCGCCAGCGAGGCAGCAGTCGTGCCCAGCCCCAGCACCATCCCGATCGCCAACGTCGATTTGTGCGGCCGGACGAACGACCACAGGGTCCGCACGTTCTCCCAGCGTTGCATTCCTCCCCCTTCGCTCTGGAACGCCAGCGTAGCAGAATCGGACATCAGTGTCCTATTATTAAACCTGAGGGCCCGAGAGGACTACAGTGCAGCCCATGACGGACAGGGTGGAGTCGGGCAGCCGGAGCCGGACGCGGCGGGCGATCCTGGAAGCCGCCGTGGCGGTGTTCGCCAAGCGGCGGACCGCCTCGCTGGGCGACATCGCGACCGAGGCGCAGGTCGCGCGCAGCACCCTGCACCGGTACTTCCCGGACCGTGAGGCGCTGATCCGCGCGCTCGCCGACGACGTCCTTGAACAGACCGAGCGGACCATCCAGGAGGCCCAGCTCGACCAGGGGTCGGCGCGGGAGGCACTGCAGCGGCTGATGACCGGGTGGTTCGACCTCGGCCCGCGGCTGTTCTTCCTGTACAACGAGCCGAGCTTCAACACCACCTATCCGGAAGTCGCGCAGTGGGTGCAGGACTTCTTCGCCCGTCTGGAACAGGTCGGCAAGCCGATCGACCACCTGATCGCCCGCGGGCAGGCCGACGGAGTCTTCGCGCAGTCGCTGCCGCCGGCCTGGATCAGCCGGATGATCTGGTGGCTGGTCTACATCGGCTGGGAAGGCATCACCGAAGGCGACCTGACCCGCTTCACGGGGCCGGCGGTGGTCCTGCAGACGCTCGAGTCCGGCATCCTCGCACCGGCGCCTTCGGAGGGCTGACATGGCTGGTGTCGAGGAGTTGCTGCGGGAGCTGGCTCCGCAGGTGCTGGGGTTCCTGGCTCGGCGGCACGGGCAGTTCGACCTGTGCGAGGACGCCGTACAGGAGGCTTTGCTGGCGGCTGCGACGCAGTGGCCGGTCGATGGGGTGCCGGCCAATCCGCGCGGTTGGCTGATCACGGTCGCCACCCGGCGGCTGACCGACCAGTTCCGCAGCGAGAACGCTCGGCGGCGCCGGGAGGACACCGTCGCGGCGATGGCCGGGCCGGAGGAGCTCGTTGCCCCAGGCGCCGATGTGGACGCGCCGCCGGACGCCGACGACACGCTCACGCTGCTCTTCCTGTGTTGTCATCCGGCTGTCACGCCGGCCTCGCAGGTCGCGCTGACGCTGCGTGCGGTCGGTGGTCTGACGACAGCCGAGATCGCCCGCGCGTTCATGGTGCCGGAGGCAACGATGGCGCCGCGGATCAGCCGGGCGAAGAAGAGCATCAAGGCGGCCGGCAGCCGGTTCGCGATGCCGCCGGAGGAGGAGCGGGCCGACCGGCTGCGCGTCGTCCTGCAGGTGCTGTACCTGATCTTCAACGAGGGCTACACGGCCAGCTCGGGGGAGGCGTTGCAGCGGGTCGAGCTGACCGCCGAGGCGATTCGGCTGACCCGGATGCTGCACGACTCGCTGCCCGGCGACGGCGAGGTGGCGGGCCTGCTGGCGTTGATGCTGCTGACGGACTCCCGCCGTACGGCGCGGACGACGGCCGACGGCGGTCTGATCCCGATCGACGAGCAGGACCGGAGCCGCTGGGACCGCAAGCAGATCGAGGAGGGTGTCGCGCTGATCCTGGAGACGCTGGCCCGGGGTGAGGTCGGTCCTTACCAGGTGCAGGCGGCGATCGCGGCGGTGCATGCCGAGGCGCCGAGCGCCGAGGAGACCGACTGGCGGGAGATCCTCGGGCTCTACGTGCTGCTGGAGAGGCTCGCGCCGAACCCGATGGTCACGCTGAACCGCGCGATCGCCCTGGCTCAGGTCGAGGGCCCGCAAGCTGGTCTCGACCTGCTGGCCACCCTGGACGACGACAAGAACGTCACCGAGACCCACCGGTTGGACGCCGTCCGGGCGCACCTCTACGAACGGGCAGGGTCGCCGGCGAAGGCGCGAGAGCACTACCTGGCCGCCGCCCGCCGTACCACCAGCCTCCCCGAACAGCGCTACCTGAACGCGAAGGCCGCCGGCATCTCGTCCGAGACGACCGGCGGCTGACGCGGAGGTCACACTGACTCGGTGACCTTGTCCTCGGCGGGAGCCGCCTTCAGGGCGACCGCGGCCAGTAGTGCGCAGGCGAGGAAGGCGACGGCGCCGACGACAGCGACGACGTTCAGGCCACTGACGAACGCCGTCTTCGCGGCCACCGCCAGGTCGGAACCGAGTTGATGGGCGGCGCCGACACTCTCCGTTGCCTGCCGGGCGATGTCGTCAGGCAGCGTGGCCGGCAGGTCGAGTTGCCTGCGGTAGACCACCGTCCCCAGGCTGCCGAGCAGCGCGACTCCCAGGGCGACACCGCCTTCGCCGCTGGTCTCGGCCAGTGAGGCCACCGACCCGGCCCGCTCCGGCGGAGCCGCGGCCAGCATGAGGTTCATCGTGAGAGCCATCGGCATCCCGATGCCGAACGAGGTCAGGGTCAGGCCGGTGACCAGGAGGGCCAGTCCACCGCCGGTGACCACCACGAGGCCGGCCGCGGAGATCGCCAGGCCGATCGCGGCCGTCGTCGACGTCGGCAGCCGTTGCGCGATCCGCGGCGCCAGCGACAGGCCGAGGATCATCGCCACGCTCTGCGGCAGCAACCAGAGCCCGGCCTGGAACGGAGTCAGTTCCTCGACGACCTGAAGGAAGAGCGCGGCCTGGAGCGAGATCCCCGCCATCACCACACCGGCAGCGACGGAGATCCCGAGGGCGGCGCTGAACCTCGCCGTCCGGAACAGCTGCAGGTCGAGCAACGGATGCTCCAGCTGTTGCTGGCGCCGGATGAAGCCGATGCCGATCAGCAGGCCGGCCAGGACGGCAGCGACCGGAGCGGTTGCCCAGCCGTGGCGGGCCAGTTCCTTGAGTCCCCAGATCACCGGCAGGATCGTTGCCAGCGACAACCCCACACTGAGCGGATCGAGTTTGCCGGCCGCCGTGTCCCGGTACTCCGGGAGCAGCAGCGGACCCGCGATCAGAAGCAGCAGCATCACCGGTACGCCGAGCAGGAACGCCGAACCCCACCAGAACCGCTCGAGCAGCAACCCGCCGACCACCGGGCCGATCAGCATGCCGACCATGAAGCAGCTGAACCACAGGCCGATCGCCTGGGCGAGCTGGGCGGGGTCGTGGAACATGTTGCGGATCAACGCCATCGTCGACGGCATCAAGGTCGCCCCGGCGACGCCGAGCAGCGCCCGGCTGGCGATCAGCATCTCGGGGCTGGTCGAGTACGCCGCGAGGACCGACGCCACCGTGAACGCGGCGCCGCCGATCAGCAGCAGCTTCCGCCGCCCGATCCGGTCGCCGAGTGTTCCCATCGTGACCAGGAACCCGGCCAGCAGGAACGAGTAGATGTCCAGGATCCACAGCTGCTCGGTGCTGTCCGCACCGAGATCGGCGCTCAGACTGGGCAGGGCCAGGTAGAGCACGCTCACGTCGAGCGACAGCAACAGCGTCGGGAGGGCGAGGACCGCCAGGCCCGTCCACTCTCGTTTGGTCGCCTTCATCGGTTCGTCCCTTCAAGAGTCGTGATCAGGTCGGGCATCAGCACCAGGTCGGGCCAGCCCTCGTCGGCCGCGAGCTGGGTCACCGCGGCCGCGACCCGGGCGCCGTCGCCGGCGCCGGTGACCAGCAGGCGGGCGGGATCGGCCTGCAGCTCGACGGCATGGTCCGCGGCCCAGCCGACGATCGCCTTGGCGTCGGCGACGGCGTCGTCGTACTGCGGGCTGGTCGGGCCGGCGAGGATCACCAGTCCGCCTCGCCGGCACAGCTGCCGGCACGCGGTGTCCGGATCGCCGGCGCCGGGGAAGAACACCAGCAGCGGCGGGCTCGTGCCGCTCGCCGGCGGCCAGTAGACCCGGGCCCAGATCGGCCCGCTGCTTCCGCGGAGCTGAACCGCGGCACTTCGTACGGTCGTCATGGCTCACACGCTGGCACCGCCGGCGCATCGGAGGGAAAGGCCGATCGCGCATGACGGTGGTGCGTCATCGGCATCACCATCGGATGCCGATCCGGGCCAGAATGAACGGCATGAGTGACAGCGGGCGTGGCGAGGGCACAGCCGACGTACTGGCGATGCCGCAGACTCCGGATGCGATCGAGCTCCGGCACCTGCGGGCATTCGTCGCGGTCGCCGAGGAGCTCAACTTCGGCCGGGCGGCCACCCGGCTGTACCTGTCACAGCCCGCGTTGAGCCGGCAGATCCGCGCGCTCGAGCGGCTCCTCGGTTGCGAGCTGCTCCGGCGCTCGACCCACCGGGTGGAGCTCACCCTCGCCGGGGAGGCGTTTCTCGACCGCGCCCGGACCCTGCTCGGCGACCTGGACAGCGCGATCGCGACCACCCGCTCGGTGGGCGGCGAGCTGAGCAACCGGGTGAACCGGATGTGGGCGCCGCTGGCCGAGGAGGGTTTCGAAGGGGAGCTCGGCCGGATGCGGGCGGCGTACGAGGGGCTGCTCGCGCAGGTGGAGCCGCCGGCCGACGTCCCGGTCGTGCCGGTGACCGCCGGAGGTGTTCCGTCCTTGCAGGTGGGTGGTGCGCCGTCGGTGCTGCTGCTCCACGGAGGCGGGTTCGTGCTCGGATCGGCGTACGGCTACCGGGCGCTGGCCGGGGCACTGGCGGTCAGCACGAGTTCCGGCGTACTGGTGCCGGACTACCGGCTGGCCCCTGAGCATCCCTTCCCGGCAGCTGTGGACGACGCCCGCAGCGCGTATCTCTGGATGCTGGACCAAGGAGTCGCTCCGGACGAGCTGGTCGTCGCCGGGGACTCGTCGGGTGGCGGCCTGGTGATGTCGCTCCTGCTTCTGCTGCGCGAGCAGGGCCTGCCGCTGCCGGCCGGCGCCGTACTGCTCTGCCCGGGGCTGAACGTGGCCGCGATCCTGGACGGCAGCTCACCGCTCGCCACGCAGGATCAGTTCCAGACGATGGCTCGCGTCACGTCCTGGTACGTCGGTGGGCATCCGCTGGACGATCCGCTGCTGAGCCCGTTGAACGCCGACCTGCACGGCCTGCCGCCGTTGCTGGTCCAGTCGGCCACCGGCGATCCGGTCGGGGACGACATGCGCCGGCTGGTCGAGCAGGCGGAGAAGTGTGGTGTCGAGGTGGTGGCCGAGCTGTACCCGGCCGACACGCACGTGTTCCAGCTGTTCTGGTCGTTCCTGCCCGAGGCGCAGCAGGCGATGACCCGGATCGGCGAGTTCGCCGCGTCGATCAGGGGATCAGCAGGTAGAAGCGCAGGTAGTCGTCCTGGATCGGAAGGGTCTGGACGTCGCTGAAGCCCGCTTCGGTGGTGTAGCGGCGGAGGGTCGACGGGCGCATGACCGCTCCCGTTGCCGCGGTCTCCGGGTCGCCCATTGCGTCGGGGAGGCAAGACAGGACGCTCCAGCTGTAGTGGTAGCGCTCGACTTCGGAGGCGGGGGCGGTGAACTCGTCCTCGACGAGTTCGTCGACGATCAGGGCGGTCCCGTCGGCGGCCAGCATCTCGCGGACGCCCTGCAGCGCCTCGACCGGGCGCGACATGTCGTGCACGGCCTCGATGATCGTGACCAGGTCGTAGCCGGGTGTCTGCTTCAGTTCGGCGGCGTCCACGACGGAGAAGGTGACCCGGTCGGCGACACCGGCTTCCTCCGCGTGCTCGCGCGCGGCGGCGACGGCGTCCTCGTCGAGGTCGTACCCGTCGACGGTGACTCGGGGATAGGCCTGAGCGATGGCGATCGCCGCCCAGCCCGTGCCACAGGCCACGTCGGCCAGCCGGGCCGGCGGATCGGACCGCAGCCTTTGGTCGAGCTGCGGGATCGCGGGTAGCCAGGACTTGGCCAGCAGGTTGAGAAACAGCGGCCGGTTCCATTCCGCTCGGCCTTCCGGCTCCCAGGGGAGGGGAGGTGGCGCGTCACCGGTCCGGAAGGCCTCGACCAGCTCGGGCAGCCGTCGTCCGGCGCGGGCGATCTCCACACCCTGGTGAGCCTGGTAGCGAACGTCGTCCGGATCCGCCAGGACTGGTACGAACGCGGGCGGCAGGCTGAACCGTCGTACGGCGGCTTCCGCAGTCGTGTCGTCGACGTCGAGCAGTCCGCTGGCGGCCTGGTGCTCGAGCCACTCGCGGATGTAGCGCTCCGCGGTGCCGGTCCGCTCGGCCAGCTCGGTCGAGTTCGCGGGTCCGTGCTCGGCGAGTGCCCGGTACAGGCCGAGGCGTTCGCCGAGGTAGACCGTGTAGATCTCCAGGGCCGCGCCGGCGTTCCGGAGCAGCCGATCGGCCAGTGCTTGGGCGTCGTCCGTCGTACCCATGAGGGGATCGTAGTGGCCTGAGTCACGTGACCTCAGTTGTAACTTCGGTTTACAGTGGCGGGTATGAGTGTTCTGGTGAAGAGCCGGCGCGACGCCATCGGAGTCGGGGTGGCGCTGCTGAACCGGCTGGCCAACTCGCGGGCCATCGACCGGCTCGGGTTGCGGAAGCCGGCCGAGCGGGCGGTGTTCGAGGCAACCAAAACCGGTTTCCGGACGGCCGGCGCACTGTCCCGCCGGTTCACCGCCGTGTCGAAGCAGGCCAAGTCGTCCCGGCTGCCGGCCGCTCGCGGCACCGGGCGGTTCGACCTGACACCGACCGAGGACCAGCAGATGGTCGTCGAGGTTGTGCGTGAGTTCGCGGCCGAGGTGCTGCGTCCGGCGGCCGCCGCCGCGGACACGGCCTGCGCGACCGATCCTCAGGTGCTCTCGTCGTCCGCGGACCTCGGCTTGAGTCTCATCGAAGTGCCCGAGGAGCTCGGTGGCATCGTCACCGAGCGGTCCGCGATGACCGGCGTACTGGTGGCCGAGGCGATGGCCCACGGCGACCTGGGTCAGGCGGTTGCGTGCCTGGCGCCGGCGGCGGTGAGTACGGCGATCTCGCTGTGGGGTGACGAGACGCAGCAGGCGACGTACCTGCCTGCGTTCACCGGGCCGTCGGCGCCGGCGGCCGCGCTGGCGATTCTCGAACCACGGCCGTTGTTCGATCCGTTCGCGTTGCAGACGACGTTCTCTGGTGGGCGGCTGAACGGGGTGAAGTCGTTGGTGCCGCGGGGCGCCGAGGCAGAGCTGTTCGTGATCGCGGCTGCGTTGGAGTCCGGTCGGCCCGGGTTGTTCCTGGTGGAGTCGGATCATCCTGGGGTGACGATCGAGGCCGAGCCGTCGATGGGATTGCGGGCGGCGTCGCTCAGCCGGGTGATTCTGCAGGACGTTCCGGCTGTGCAGCTGGGGACTGTCGACGACTATGCCGAGTGCGTGCGGCTGTCGCGACTTGGGTGGTGCGCGTTGTCGCTCGGTACGGCGCGGGCGGTGCTCGACTACGTCACGCCGTACGTGAACTCGCGCGTTGCCTTCGGTGAGCCGATCAGCCATCGGCAGTCGGTGGCGTTCATGGTCGCGAACATCGGGATCGAGCTGGAGGGCATGCGGCTGGTGACGTATCGGGCCGGATCGCGTGCGGAACAAGGGCTTCCGTTCGCGCGCGAGGTCGCGCTCGCGCGGCGGTTGTGCACCGACAAGGGCATGCAGATCGGGACGGACGGCGTGCAGCTGCTCGGCGGGCACGGGTTCGTCAAGGAGCATCCGGTGGAGCGGTGGTACCGCGACCTCCGGGCCATCGGTGTCATGGAAGGCGCGGTGCTGGTCTGATGATCAACCTCGAGATTCCCCGCAAGTTCCGGACCTTCGTCAACCAGGCGCACCAGGTCGCGGCGGAGATGCTGCGGCCGAACTCGCGCAAGTACGACCTGGCCGAGCACGCCTACCCAGTCGAGCTGGACATGCTGGCCGCGATGGTCGACGGACTGGGTGCCTCGGGCACCGGTTCGGGGGCCGGCGCTTCCGGCGTACGGCGGGCTGCTGAGGCGGCCGACGGTGTCGTGAACGGGTCGAACCTGTCGTCGGTGCTGTCGATCATGGAGATGTGCTGGGGTGACGTCGGACTGCTGCTGTCGATGCCGCGGCAGGGACTCGGCAACTCGGCGATCGCCTCGGTCGCGTCGGACGAGCAGCTCCGGCGCTTCGAGGGTGTCTGGGCCGGGATGGCGATCACCGAGCCCGAGTGCGGCTCCGACTCGGCCGGCATCCGCACGACGGCCCGGCTCGACGGCGACTCCTACGTCCTGAACGGCGAGAAGATCTTCGTCACCGCCGGCGGTCGCTGCGACGCGGTCGTGGTGTGGGCGACGCTGGACAAGTCCCTCGGCCGCGCTGCGATCAAGTCGTTCGTCGTACCGAAGGACACCCCCGGGATGACGGTCGAACGCCTCGAGCACAAGCTCGGCATCCGCGCCTCCGACACCGCGACCATTCGCTTCGAGGACTGCCGGGTGCCTGCGGCCAACCTGCTCGGCTCACCCGACATCGACACCGGCAAGGGCTTCGCCGGCGTCATGCAGACCTTCGACAACACCCGCCCGCTGGTCGCCGCGATGGCCGTCGGGGTGGCCCGGGCGTCGCTGGAGCTCACCCGTTCGATGCTGTCCGAGGCCGGTGTCGAGGTCGACTACGACCGCCCTGTCCACCTGCAGCCGGCCGCGGCAGCGACGTACCTGACCCTGGAAGCCGACTGGGAAGCCGCCTACCTGCTCACCCTCCAGGCGGCCTGGATGGCCGACAACGCCCAGCCCAACTCCCTCCAAGCCTCCATGGCCAAAGCCAAGGCCGGTCGCACCGCCAACGACATCACCCTCCGCTGTGTCGAACTGACCGGCACCCTCGGCTACTCCGAACACCACCTCCTGGAAAAGTGGTCCCGAGACTCCAAGATTCTGGACATCTTCGAAGGAACGCAGCAGATCCAGCAGCTGATCGTGGCCCGGAGGTTGCTCCGGAAGACGTCCGCGGAGCTGAAATAGTGGTCTGTTTGTTCGGGGCGCAGCGGTTGTGTCCGGAGCGGAGTAGAGTCGTAGCAAGTTTCAGATTGGTTTGATTTGCTGCCCCAGACCCGGTGGCCGTCACTGTGAAGTCGGGGTGGTGCGCAATGTCTGTTCTCTTCGCTCCGAAGGACGCCGGCCGGGCGGCGATGCTGGCCACCTTGGCCGGGGAACTGTACGCTGCCCCGGATCTCGGCACGCTGCTGGAACGGGCCGTCGAGTTCGCGGCTCCTGCCGTCGGCTGTGATTGCGCCGGCGTCATCCTGTGGCCGGGGCACGGCCTGGAAGAGCGCCACTCGGCCGGGTCGGACTGGCGGGCCGTGCAGGCCGACCAGCTGCAGCAGTGGGTCGACGACGGACCGGGTACGTCGCCCCTGACTGCCGACATCGTGACAGCCGACGACACCGCTTCCGATGCCCAGTGGCCGCGGTGGGGGCCGCTGGTCGCGGCGGAGCTCGGTCTGCACAGCGTGCTGAGCGTCGCGCTACCAGGCCATCAGCATCGGCTCGGAGTGCTCAACCTCTACGCCACCCGGCCCGCTGTCTTCACGATCGCGGATCACGCGCTGGTCAGGCCGCTGGCCGTCCATATCGCGCTCGCGGTGACCGTGACGACGACCGCCGGCACCCTCGAGCGGGCGATTGCGTCGCGCACCCGGATCGGGCAGGCCACCGGAGTCCTGATGGAGCGGTTCGGCCTCGACGAGGCTGATGCCTTCGCGATGCTCAAACGTCGTTCCCAGGACCAGAACATCGCGCTGCGAAGCGTCGCGGCGAGCCTGCTGGCAGAGCGGCAACTGCCCCAGTCGCGCCGCCCTCCCCTCGAGTGCCGGCAGCAGTGACTCGGCTGGAGCAACGGTGCGCCGTGTGGACAACCTGGTTGGGCAGTGGGCACAGTGGGATCGCGACGTCAGGCCGGAGCATCCGCGCCAAGCTTGCAAGGCGCGCGAGCGACGTCTGAGGTGACCTGACAGTGGCATCCCCACGAGTGCGTCAGATCCTCTACGAGGTCGTCACCAGTCCTCCTGGCGACACCAGCAGCACCGATCAGGTACTGAGCAGACTCTGCGCGGCCTCGACCGCGGCACTGGCGGTCGACGGTGCAGCCGTGGCGCTGATAACTGCGGACGGCCACGCCGGGCTGCTGGCTGCCAGCGACGCCCCGGCCGCCGCGATGGAGGACCTGCAGCACACGGTCGGCGAGGGTCCGTGCCTGGATGCTTCCCGCAGTGGCTCGCCGGTTCTGCAGCCCGACCTGGCCCGGACCGGGATGGCGCGCTGGCCCGGTTTCACCCCATCCGCCGCCGATGCCGGGATCGCCGCGGTGTTCGCCTTCCCGCTGAACGTCGGCGCGATTCAGCTCGGCGTTCTCGATCTCTACCGCACCACCGTGGGACCGTTGGACGCCCTGGACCTCGCCGAGGCCCTCGACTTCGCGGCGGCCGCCACCATCATCCTGCTCGACCTCCAGCAGGAGGCCCCGGCCGGTCAGTTGCATCCGCTCCTGGCCGAAGCGACCGAAGGCCACCGCGAAATCCATCAGGCCACCGGCATGATCTCGGTGCAGGCCGCCGTCGGACTCACCGAGGCGCTGCTCCTGCTGCGAGCCCATGCGTACGCCGCCGAACGGCCGCTGATCGACATCGCACGAGATGTCGTCCGCAGGCACCTGACCTTCCAGCCCCAAGGTGATCATGATGAGTAGAGACGGCTGTGCGGAGTCCCAGCAAGCAGTCCGGAGAGGAGCCAGGTCATGACCAGGGAAGAACGCCTCGCGCGAGTGTTCGTCGAGCTAGCCGACACACTGGTCGACGACTTCGATGTCGTGGACCTCCTGCACCGGCTGTGTGACCGCAGCGTCGAGCTGTTGCAGGCCGACGCCGCCGGACTCATCCTGGCCGATCAACGTGGCCGGTTGCACGTGATGGCCTCCACCACGGAGGAAGCCCGGCTGCTAGAACTGTTCGTGTTGCAGAACGACGAGGGCCCGTGCCTCGACTGCTACCACACCGGGAAGCAGGTCGTGAACATCGACCTCGACGAGGTCGAGGAGCGGTGGCCCCGGTTCCACCACGTCACCACCACGGCGGGCTACCGGTCGACCCATGCCCTGCCGTTGCGGTTGCGGGGCCGGACCCTCGGCGTACTGAACCTGTTCTGTGTCAACCGCACCACCCTGAGCCAGGACGACCTCAGCTTGGGCCAGGCGCTGTGCGACATCGCCACCGTGGGGCTCTTGCACGAACGCGCCATCCGCGAGAACGAGATGCTGGCCGAGCAGCTCCAGAGCGCCCTCAACACTCGCGTCCTGATCGAACAGGCCAAAGGTGTCCTCGCCGCGAGAGCAGGTATCGGCCTGGAGGAAGCCTTCGCCCGGATGCGCGATCACGCGCGCAACAGTCACCAGCACCTGCGCGCCATCGCGACTGGAGTCATCGATGGCACGGTGTCCCCAAGCGATCTCAAGCCGTAGCAGCCGACCCGCCGCAGCGACGGCGGCGGGCCGCGAATGCAGCCCAGCCCATCGGGGTACCAAATTGCCAGCGGTGCTCGACCGCAGTAGCAACCCGATCGACCACGCCACGTTGCCCCGGACCCGGCAACCTGCTACTAGGTGACGACGGCTCCAGAGGTGATTTCATGGCCACAGCGACAACCTCCGTACGACTGCCGAGAGCGCGAGCGAAGACCGCAACGTCGGGTCGCGCCTATGGTGGCCCGGCCCACGGGTACTGCTGGCCCATCGACGACGAGATGCCACCAGAAGCGCTCGACATCGCTCCCGGTCACCCGCCGTACCGGCTGATCCACCACCCGTGGACCCACCAGCCGGCCAAAGACCACCTCGGCAACTACCTGTACATGCCCGTCGGCGCCTGCGCCGCCGGCCACCCACCCCCCAACGGCCGCTGCAACTGACCCAGCACGGTAGGCGGGGGCGGATTACGGCGGCGGCGGTGGGGTACCGGCCGGTGCCCGTGGCAACCTCATCGGCGAAGGAGCACGTGATGACCGAGACGACGTCGAGCCGCCACAGTGGGCGGGAGTGGACTGCCGAGGATCTGGAGCAGTTGCGTGAGCTGGCCGGGGGACACACCCCGGTGGGCGTGATGAGTGTCCGGCTCAGCCGGACCGAGGACGCGATCAGGTCGAAGGCGGAGACGGAGGGCATCACGCTGGCCCCGCCGAACCGAGCCGTGAGCTGACGCGACCTCCGGACGCATGACGCCGGGTTTCTCCTGGGTACCGGGCGCGCGTCAGCGTTCCTGTGAGGAGGTAGACATGCCCGGGAAGTCGGCGAACGTCAAGAACGAGAAGCAGTACGAGGCTCTGAAGGACAAAGGGATGTCCAAGGAGCGCGCCGCGAAGATCTCCAACGCCTCGAAGTCGAGCAAGCACGGCGGCCAGCAGAGCGGCAAGGGCGGCGACAGCAAGCAAGGCGGCACCACGGCTCAGAAGAAGAAGGCCGGCCGCAAGGGCGGAAAGGCAGCAAGCCGGAGCTGACGCCGTTCTGGAGCAGGGTGGGGTTCGGGAAGGCAGGTGCCGGACAGGAGGCCCGGGTGGCCAATGCCGAGTCGATCGATGCCGGTCAGCTTCGGTCGTTGTTCGCCGGCACCGTGGCCGGGACCGTCGGGTTCGAAGAGGAGCTGCTGCTGGTACGCCGGGGGACCTGGCTGCCGGCGGAGGTCGCGGATGTCGTCGACCGCATCGGCGATCCTCGGGTGAAGCCGGAGTTGCCGGCCTGCCAGCTCGAGATCGCGACGTCAGTCCACCGGGACGTAGCGGATGCGATCGAGGAGCTGCGGTCGTGCCGAAAGCTCATCGCCGGTGCCTGTGGCGAGGATCTCGCCGCGATCGCAGCGCCCGTGCACCCGCTCCTCGACGGGCCGGCCACACTGGCCCCGACGACGCGGGCGGCCGGGCTGGGAGCTCGCTACCGCGAGGTCATCGGTCGGCAGCTGGTCTCCTCGTTGCAAGTGCACTTGGCCTTCGGTGACGCCGACTGCACGCTAGGCGTCTACCACGCGCTGCGGAACCGCCTCCCGGAGCTGGCCGCGTTGGCCGGCGCCGCACCATTCGCAGCCGGACGCGACACCGGTCTCTGCTCGGTGCGTCCGGTGGTTGCCGCCCAGCTGCCCCGCCAGGGCGTGCCGCCGATCATCAGCTCCTGGGAGCAATTCGCCGACGACCTCGCCTGGGCGGTGCGGGGTGGTGCCATGTCCGGCGCGTCGGAATGGTGGTGGGAGCTCCGGCCGCATGTCCGCTACGGCACGCTCGAGCTGCGGGTTCTCGACGTACAGGCGACCGTCGCCAGGAGCAGTGCGGTCGCCCGGCTGGTGCACGCGCTGGCTGCCCGCCTCGCCGAGCTGCACTACGCCGGCGAGCTCGAACCGCCGGCGCCGTCGTGGCGGATCGCGGAGAACCGGTGGATGGCCCTCCGCGACGGTGTCCGGGGCGAGCTCCTCGACCTCCGCACCGGCGAGACCCGATCCACCCGCCGCTGCCTGCACGACCTCGTCGAGGCGGCCGAGCCCTACGCGCCGGGAGACCTGGACGACGTACGGGCGATGGTCGCGGACCCGCCGGTGGAGCACCTCCGGGCGCTCGGTCCCGAGCGCGTGGTCCCGTGGCTCGCGGACGTCTTCACCGCTTGAGGAACGCGTGCGTGCCATCGCAGAACGGCGCGATCGCGGTGCGTCCGCAGCGGCACAGGGCGATGGTACGGCGCTGGGCCGGCATCGGCTCGCCGTCCTCGTCCAGCAGCAGAAAGTCACCGCGGACCAGGATCGGGCCGTCCGGATAGGCGCGGATCTCGGTCGCGCTGTCGTTCTTCGGCGTCATGAACAGGCGGTACCCACCACTCATGCGATTCAGGACCGTTATCCACCGGGTACCGGGGCGCGCATGCAGCTACCACCACCGCGTGGGCCGCTCAGCGCCTGGCTGAACGACCGGCTCACCGGAGAAGACAATGCAACGCCTGCGGTCGCGACGTCCGGTCAGCCGTTCGACGACGATCTCCAGCTCGCCCTTTGGGTCGCTTACGAACTGCAGTACCGCGGTTTCGACGGCGTACGCCCCGATCACCAGTGGGATCCGGTCGTCATCGCGTTCCGTACCCGGCTGGAGCGGCCGTGGATCGACTGGCTGGAAGCCAACTGCCGGATCCTGCCGACCGATGCACCGGTCGCACAGCAGTTGCGCGCCGTGCTCGACGCCGATGACGGTCCGCGACTGGCGCCGTACCTGCGTCGGCACGCCACGAAGGAGCAGTTCCGCCAGTTCGTCCTGAACCGGTCGGTCTACCAGCTCAAGGAGGCCGACCCGCACAGCTTCGGCATCCCGCGCCTGGACGGCGCTGCCAAGGCGGCGCTGGTCGAGATCCAGTCCGACGAGTACGGCGGCGGTCGCCCGGAACGGATGCATTCCGAGCTGTTCCGTACGACGATGCGCTGGCTCGACCTCGACGACAGCTACGGCCACTACGTCCCGGAGGTGCCGGCGACCACCTTGGCGGTGTCGAACGTGATGTCGCTGTTCGCCGTCCACCACCGCTGGACGGCCGCGCTCCTCGGGCACCTGGCAGCGCTCGAGATGACCTCCACGCTTCCCAATCGCCAGTACGCCGCTGGAGCCGCAAGACTCGGCGCCTCCGCGGAACAGGCGCGCTACTTCACGGAGCATGTCGAAGCCGACGCTGTCCACGAGCAGATCGCCGCCCACGATCTCTGCGGCAGCTACGTGCAACAACATCCCGACGCGATCGCCGACGTACTGTTCGGCGCCCGCTGCTCGCTGGTGGTGGACAACCTTTGGGCAGAACAGCTGCTGACCGACTGGCAGGCGTACGCACGAGCCGCCGAACCAACCGCGGGTTGAGTTCGCTTAGTCGGTACCGTCGCCGGCGACCCCGCCATCCACGCCGCTCCGCGTGTCCTCACCGGGTAGAGGATCGCGAGCGGCGGCCTGTTTGGCGCGGAGGATGTCGGGGTCGCGGGGGTCGAGGGGGAGCTCGTCGTAGTGGCGGCGCCTGACTCGGGTGGGCTTGGTGATCCGGATCTGGCGCATGTCAGGCCTCCTGTGGAGCGGCAGGCCTGGCGCCGAGCTGCGGAGGAGGGGACTCAAGACGCCAGGCCCGCCGGTCTGGTGGGGTCGACGGCGCCAGCAGGTACCACGCGGCGCTGTTCGGCGGGAGTTTGTCGCCGGCTTCCTGGTGGCTGGCGAGCAGTAGCTCGCCGTCGGCCGGAAGCGCGACGACGCGGGAGGAGCAGTTGACGACGCAGCAGAAGCCGTCACCGCGGGTGAAGGCGAGGACGCCGGGCTCGGTCGGCAGCCAACTGAAGTGGCCGGCGGCCAGGGTGGGGAGCCGCCGGCGCAGGGCAAGGGCCTCGCGGTAGAGGTGCAGCATCGACTCGCCGGAGCTCAGCTGCCGGTCCACGGCGTGATCAGCGAACCAGTCCGGCTGCGGCAACCAGGAAGGTGCAGAAGAGAAGCCGAGGCCGGGCTGGTCCGCGCTCCAGGGCAGCGGGACGCGGCAACCGTCCCGTCCACGCCGTACGCCGTTGCTGCGGTGGAACATCGGGTCGACCAGGACCTCCACCGGCAGGTCGGTGACCTCGGGCAGGCCGAGCTCCTCGCCTTGGTAGAGGTACGCCGATCCCGGCAGCGCGAGCATCAGCAAGGCGCTCGCCCGCGCCCGGCTCGTCCCGAGGTCGACGTCGCCGGTGTCGAGTCCGGGAGCGCCGCCGCCGTACCGGGTGACCGAGCGGGGCATGTCGTGGTTGTTCAGCACCCAGGCGACCGCGGAGCCGGAGTCGTGGATCGTGCCCAGTCCGCGGTCCACGACGTCGTACAGGACCTGGTCGTTCCAGTACGCACGGAGGAACTCGAAGTAGAAGGTCTGGTGGAGTTCGCCGGGGCGTTGATAGCGGGCGAGCTGCTGCGGGTCGAGTACGCCGACCTCGCCGATCAGCACGCGTTCGCGGCCGGTCCGGGCGGAGTACTCGTCGGTGATCGCGCGCCAGCGGCGCCACACGTCGTGCACCTCGGGCTGGTTCCACGCGTGCGGGTTGACCGGGTCGCCGGTGAGCTCGTCGTCGGCGGCGTACTCGTGGTCAGGCAGGCTGTCGGCCTTGTGCAGGCCATGCGCGACGTCGATCCGGATGCCGTCCACGCCCCGGTCGAGCCAGAACCGCAGGACCTGGTCGAAGTACGCCGGCACGTCCGGGTGCCGCCAGTCGAAGTCGGCCTGCTCGGGGGCGAAGCTGTGCAGGTACCACTGGCCGTCGGCGACCTGCTCCCACGCGGGTCCGCCGAAGATCGACCGCCAGTTGTTCGGCTGGTCGGCGAAGTGGAACCGGGCGCGCTCCGGACTGCCCGGACCGGCCTGGAGAGCGGCCTTGAACCAGGGGTGCTCGGTCGAGCAGTGGTTCGGGACGATGTCGGTGAGAACCTTGAGGCCGAGCCGGTGCGCGTCCCGGACCAGCCGGTCGAAGCTCTCGAGCGTGCCGTAGTCCGGGTCCACGGTGAAGTAGTCGACGACGTCGTACCCGTGGTCGTGCTGGGGTGAGGGGTAGAACGGGTTGAGCCACAGCCCGTCGACGCCGAGGCTGCGCAGGTAGGGGAGCCGGGCCCGGACGCCTTCCAGGTCGCCGATGCCGTCACCGTCGGAGTCGGCGAAGCTGCGCAGGTATACCTGGTAGATGACCGCGCTGCGCCACCAGTCGGCTCCCTGCTGGGTGCTTGCGGTGAACATGGCGATCGGTCCCTTGGCTGCCGGTGATCCTGCAGCAACCATCCCGCTCCGGACCGCCTCGGTCTGCACCGCCAGCGCCCAAGCCGGATACCGGCTAGCCGGAATCTCTACGGCGGGCTAGCGGGTCTCGAGGTAGGTGATCACGGCAAGCACCCGGCGGTGGTCGTCACCGGTCTCGGGCAGCGCGAGCTTGGCGAGGATGTGCCGGACGTGCTTTTCCACTGTTGCCTCGGTCACCCACAGGCGCCGGGCGATGCCGGCGTTCGACCGGCCCTCCGCCATCAGCGCGAGCACCTCGTGCTCCCGCGGGCTGAGCTCGGCGAGCGGGTCGTTCTGCCGGCGGGCACTCACCAGCTCCTGCACCAGCGCCGGGTCCATCACCGAGCCACCGCGGACGATCCGCCCCAGCGTCTCGAGGAAGTCGCCGACGTCGGTCACGCGGCTCTTCAGCAGGTACCCGATCCGCTGGCCGGACGCGAGCAGCTCCATCGCGTGCTCGACCTCCGCGTGCGCCGACAGCACCAGGATCCCGGTCGCCGGGAACTCGCGGCGGATCTCCCGTGCGGCGTCGAGCCCTTCGGTGCTGTTCGTCGGCGGCATCCGGATGTCCAGCACGACCAGGTCTGGCGTCACGTCCCGCACCAGCGGCAGGATCCACGCGCTGTCGCCGGTCTGCCCGACGACCTCGAACCCGGACCGCTCGAGCAGGCTGGCCAGCCCCTCCCGCAGCAGGACGTCGTCCTCGGCCAGCAGCACCCGGGTGGTCATCCCTCCACGGTAGCGTCGAGGATCCGCCGTACGGCGGCAGCGGACAGACCCGACTTGGGCAGGTACGCCGCGACCGGGACCCCCCGGATCAGCTCCGCGACGTCGTCCTCGGCATCAGCCGAGATCAGGATCACCCGCGCGTGGTCGACGCTCGTCTCGCGCTGCATCCGCCGGGCCAGCTCCAGGCCGCTCTCGCTGCCGAGGTTCACGTCGACCAGTACGACGTCCGGCGCGGCGTCGTCCACCTCCCGCAAGGCCTGCTCGATGGTCGAGGCGACACCGACGACGGAGACCCCGTCACGTTCGAGGAGGGTCTGGGCAGCATCGAGGAAGTGGATGCTGTCGTCAACAATGTAGCAGCGCAACGCCATGCCCCCAGCATCACGCGATCGGCTTAGTCACGCATTCCGGCTACCCGGACCTTTCGGCGCTGCCGGCTACAGCGAGTGGCGGTCCGACGGCGGCGCGAGACGGACTATCCACGTCATTGAGCAGTGCGTGACCCTCTTGTAGCGTCAGTTTCAAGTGGCGCTGCTCCTCGAGGTGGTGACCGGCATGGAGCCTGCGCGGTGGCTGGCAGTGGGGTACGCCCAGGGGCTCGACAAGCGGGCCGGGGCGCGTGCGGTGGACGACGCCCTGGTCCGGGACGACGCCAAGCTGCTGATCGTCTTCTGCTCCCAGTCGCTCGACCTGCACGGCCTGCTCGCGGACATCAGGCAGCGGGCGCCCGGCGTACCGCTGATCGGGTGCACGACGGCGGGCGAGATCGCGGCGTCCGGGCCGAGCGAGGCCAGCATCGTCGTGACGGCCTTCGGCGGCGACGGGTTCGCGGTCGAGACCGCGGCCGCCACCGAGGTTTCGCGCGACTTACGCGAGGCGGGCGCGACGGTGGCTCGCTGCCTGCCCGTGCGCGAGGACCTCCCGCACAAGATCCTGATCCTGCTCAGCGACGGCCTGGCCGGTGACCAGCAGGAGATCGTCCGCGGCGCGTACGGCGTACTCGGCGCAGCAGTTCCCCTGGTGGGCGGCTGCGCGGGCGACGACCTGCGGATGACGCAGACCCATCAGTTGTACGACGACCGCGTGCTGACCGACTCGGTCGTCGCGGCCGGCCTCGCCTCGGATGCGCCTTTCGGTATCGGCGTACGGCATGGTTGGCGCCGGGTCGGCGAGCCGATGCTGGTGACCGCGAGTTCCGCCAACCGGGTCTACACGCTCGACGATCTCCCGGCGCTGGACGTGTATCTGAAGCACCTGGGCCTCGATCCGTCGACCAGCAGCGACCAGAGCTGGCTGGCGCGGCTCGCGCTGACCCATCCGCTGGGCCTCGGGCGGCCGAGCGGGGAGGACGAGGTGCGGTTGATCAGCGGCGGCGACTTCGTCGAGCGGTCGCTGTCCTGCATGGCAGAGGTTCCGCAGGGCGCGCTGGTCTGGATCATGGAGGGTGACGAGACATCGGTGCTGGAGGCAACCGATGCGGCGTGCGGCGATTCACTGGCCGCGCTCGACGGACGCCGGCCGCTCGGCGTGATCGCGTTCGACTGCATCGCCCGGCGCGGGGTGCTGGGCGACGCCGGGATCCGGGCCGAGATCGACCGGCTCGCCACGGTGACGGCGGGGGCGCCGGTCGCGGGGTTCTACACGTACGGCGAGATCGCCCGGACGCGCGGCCTGCGCGGGTTCCACAACCAGACGCTGGTCGTTCTCTCAGTCGGCTGAGATGGACGCCTCGGCCTGGTCGACACAGCAGCTCGCCGAGTTCGTCGCGGTGGTCTCGACCGCGCGCAGCGAGGCCGAGGCCGTGCAGGTCGCCGTCGAGCGCGCGGCGGAGGCGCTGGACGCCGAGGTGGCGGCGATCGTGTCCGGCGACGGGTTGGTCGCCGCCGTCGGGTATCCGGAGGGCGCGGTCCCGGTGGGCGACATCGAAGCTGTCCGGCCGGGGAGCTCGCGGCAGCTCGACGTACCGGGTGCGGGGATGTGCCAGGCTTCGTCGGCGTTCCTCGAGCATCCGCCGGGATCGACGTTGGTGGTGGCGCGGCACGAGGACCTCACCCGCGAGGAGACCGGGCTCATGCGTGGCATGGCCCGGGTCACCGCGATCACGATGCGGATGCTGCGCGTCCTGGACGACGAGCGCGCTGCCCGGGCGGAGGTCGAGCGGCTCGCCCGCGAACAGGCTGCGCTGCGGCACGTGGCCACGTTGGTCGCGACCGGTGCGTCTCCGGGTGAAATCTTCGCTGCGGTCACCGCGGAGGTCGGGCAGTTGCTGGGTGCGGACTTCACCGAGCTGACTCGGTTCGTGCCGAACGAGGCGAAGACGGTGGTCGCCGCGTGGAGTGCGAACGGCCGGCCGGTCCCGCTGGTCGGACCGAAGCAGCTCGGCGGACGCAACCTGTCGACGCTGATCCATCGGACACATCGGCCGGAGCGGCTCGAGTACGACGAGCGCAGTACGCCGGCACCGGCTATCACCGGCATGGTTCGGATCCGGTCCGCGGTCGGCGTACCGATCATCGTGCAAGGGGAGCTGTGGGGAGTGATCGCGGTCGGGTCGGCGGGTGACAAGCCGGCGCCGTCCGACACCGAGTCCCGGCTCGCCGACTTCACCGAGCTGGTGGCGACCGCGATCGCCAACGCCGGGGCGCAGACCGAGCTGAAGGCGTCCCGCGCGCGGATCGTCGCCAGCGCCGACGAGGCCCGGCGCCGGATCGAGCGCGATCTGCACGACGGCGCCCAGCAGCGGCTCGTCACTCTGGCACTGCGACTCCAAGCTGCTCAGGAAGCTGTGCCGGTCGAGCTCGAGCAGGTGTCCGAGCACCTGAACCGGGTGGCCGCGGACCTGTCGACGGCTCTCGACGAGCTGCGCGAGATCGCCCGCGGCATTCACCCGACGATCCTTGCCGAGGGCGGACTCGCTCCCGCGCTGCGGACGCTGGCCCGGCGATCGCCGGTTCCGGTCGACCTCGCCGTACGGACGAACGGGCGGTTGCCCGCGCGGATCGAGGTGACCGCGTACTACGTGGTGTCGGAAGCGCTGACGAATGCGGCCAAGCATGCGAACGCCGCCGCGGTCACCGTCCAGGTCGATGCCGAGGACGGCATCGTCCGGCTCACGATCAGCGACGACGGCATCGGGGGAGCGGATCCCAGCCGCGGCACTGGCCTCGTCGGTCTGAAGGACAGGGTCGAAGCCGCCGACGGCAAGCTGAACATCACCAGCCGACCTGACCAAGGAACTCACCTCGTCGCCGATCTTCCGCTGAACCCGGCTCTTGGCATCTGATGGGCTGACAAGGAGGTGAGTGCGGTGCCGGTTGCGGAGAAGCTGGTGCTGCCCGACGGGTACGGGCGGACCACGAAGAAGCTGAGCTGGGAGAGCGTGCGGTGCGGGCCGATCCGCACGTGACGATCCACTTGCCGGATCCGTGGCAGGTCGTGGTGGTGGAGGGCGTCGTCCGCGTCACCAGTGCGTCGCCGGAGCTGGCTCAGCGCCTCGCCGATGTCGCGAACGTGAAGTACGCCGAGTACGGGATGAAACAGGATGCCAGCGCGTACTCCGAGCCGGCCGCCGTCCATCCGCGGCGGGTGATCTCCTGGTCGACGTTCCCGAAGGACGCGACCAGGTCCACGTTCACTGACTGACGAGGGGCCAGATCGACGCCAGGTGGTGGATTTCGAGGGTCTGCAGCTTCAGTTCGCCGTCGGTGGTGAGGCGGAGGGCGTCGCCGGGTTCGACGTTGTGGCAGGCGTAGTAGGCGCCGTCGGCGGCGAAGACGGCCAGTTGGCCGCGATCGATGAGGAGGCGGAGCTTCAGTGTGCCGTCGGTGGTCAGTGGTACGCCGTCCAGCTGGCTCGACGCGATGTCATAGGTCAGGTCGACGCCGGGGCGGATGTGGAAGGTGAAGGTGGTCGCGGTCGTCTCGGTGAGGTCGAAGGTCGCTTCCACGTCGACGGTTTCGGCGGGTTCGTCGATGGGCGTCGTCGGCGTGACCAGGGTGGGTCCTAGCGTCGTCGTCGTACGGCGGAGGACCTTGATCTCCTCGACCGGTTCGCTGTGGATGCGTGGGCCTTCGGGAGTGGCGACCAGGCGTTGCTCGACCGGGAAGCTGGCGTTGCCGGTCCAGGTCGAGCCGCGGTTCTCGCCCTGCCAGGCCATCGTGACCACGCGGCCGCCGGGCAGGTTGTCGAAGGACTGCGCCGCGTAGTACGGGCCGGCGGCTCCTCCGGGGTTGGCCGTGACCGTCTGTGGGGTTGTTGATGATGCGATGAAGCGCTGACCGTCGAAGTCGCCGACGAGGTAGGAGCCGCGGCCGTCCCGCAGTACCCAGATGACTTCGCCGTCCAGGGTCATCGGCGTGAAGTCCGGGCACTCGAAGAACCAGTCGGCGGCCAACCGGCTGGTCCGTTCCCAGTCGCGCAGGTTCGGCGAGACGAAGAAGTCGACGCCGTAGCCCTCGTTGTCGGACCAGACCGCCATCACCCAGCGCTCGCTCGGCGGGTGCCAGACCACCTTCGGGTCGCGGCTCTCGTGACCGCTCGGCTGAGCGATCACGCGGCCTTCGTCGTACGGCGTGAACGTCATGCCGCCGTCGAGGCTGTAGAACACGCGGACGCCCTGGGTGCCGGTGAACACCAGGATCGGGTCGTTGTCGCCGTCCTGGAGACCAGAGGTGTTGTGTACGTCGACCACGCCGCCGCCCGACCACAGCTCGCCAGGGTGGACAGCGGGATCGAGTGCGTTGGGCTGTTGTGTCCAGTGGACCAGGTCGGGGCTGGTCGCGTGGCCCCAATGCATGGTGTCCCAGACCAGGCTGTTCGGGGCGTGCTGGAAGTAGAAGTGGTACGTGCCGCGGTAGTGGAGCAGTCCGTTCGGGTCGTTCATCCACCCGCGCCGCGGGCTGAAGTGGAACTGGCCGCGGTTGCTCTCCTGGTAGTCGGTCAAGGTTGCTCTTCCGTTAGCGGGGACGGCGGTACTCGCGGGCCGGCAGGGGCGGGAGGTCGTTCGATCCGCCGGGCAGCTGATACCAGTACGCGACGGTGGTGATGTCGTCGGATCGCTCGAAGTGCCCGTGGTCCCAGGCGCCGATCTGCTGGAGGGTGACGCGCACCCGCTCGTGGAAGATCACCGGATCAGGCAGGTGCCAGCGGTACATGCCGTGCGACTGCAGTGTGCTGGTGACGAACGGCGAGGCGCGGGTGGTGTCCTCGGCCGAGTAGAACGGATAGCCGCAGTACGGCGCACTGAAGGTCAGCGGGACCGGGGGCGGATCGTGCCGGAGTGCATCCTGGAATGCCCAGGCACCACCGGCGTAGTCCTCGAGCCCGGTGCTGCACTGGGTCGGGTAGGCATCGTCGTCGTCGATGTAGAACTTCATCTCGCCCTCGCCCCACCAGTAGCGCTCCAGTGCGGTGAGGCCGACGTACGTGCCGACATAGTTGCCGCTGCCAACGACGCCGTCGAGGACGACGTGGTCTTCGGCCGGTGCGGTGGAGCCGTTGCTCCTGCGCCAGTGCACGTGGAAGTGCGCGGTGTCGGCGTCCAGTACGTCGTCCACGGTGTAGTCGATCTGGTAGTAGATGCCGTCGACCGGGCCGGGGTGCTCGCTGGTGAGCTCGATCCTGGCGTGCTGCTGGAACGGCATCGGGAAGTAGCTGTTCATCCCACCGGTCGGCGCGACCACGATCGGGACCGAGGTGACGAGCGCCCGCTGCCCGAACCCGTTGCAGAAGAAGTCGCCGAGCGGTACTTCGACCGCAGGACGCTCGGCGCCGTCCCACCACATCCGCAGCACGAGATCCCGCAGCACCCAGGGCCCTGCGGACGTCTTGTCCGGCACGGTCACCCAGATGTGCCGAATCACGCCCGGCCCGGCGATGTCAGCCAGCGTGACAGTCTCGCTGGGTGCGGCGGAGATGGCCGGACGGCCTTTGCGGGACGGGCCGAGCGCTGAGGCGGTCATCGCCGCCTGGCCCGGTGCGCCGGTCGGATTCTCCGCGTTGATCGAACGGCTTCGCCGCCGCCCAGGAGCGCGAGTGAGGGCGGTCCAGTCGGTCATGCGAAACCTCCGGGGCGGCGGACCTGACACGTGTTAGGTCCAGCCACCTAACCGGTGTCAGCTCAAGCGTGTCAAGGGCCGTTCCGACCTCTGGCACCAAGGCTCCGGAGGCGTCAGGGGTGGGGTGGCGAGGCGACGGTTTCGCGGATGACTGGGAGGCACGGGAGTTTCTTGGTGCCGACTTCGGCGGAGGGCTGGCCGGCGATGCGGGCGAGGAGTTCGGTGGCGGCCTGTCGGCCCATTTCGTGGTGGGGGAGGGCGATGGTGGTGAGGCCTGGCGGGACCTCGGCGGCCAGGAACTGCTCGTCGTCGTACCCGACCACCGACAGGTCGCGGGGGACGGAGAGGCCGAGGGAGGCGGCGGCCAGGAGGACGCCGATGGCGCCGCGGTCGTTGGCGGCCAGGATCGCGGTGGGGCCGCCGGGGCGCTGGAGGAGTTCGAGCGCGGCCGCGTGGTTGGAGCTGAGGTTGTAGCGGGCCTGGACGATCGCGTCCGCGACCGGCAGCCCGGCGGCCTTCATCGCCGCGGTGAAGCCCTGGATCCGCGCCGTCGTGGCGGGAGAGTCCGCGTTGCCCGTGATGAAGGCGATCCGGCGGTGGCCGGCCTCCAGCACGATCTCCGCGGCCGAACGCTCGCCGCCTTCATCGTCCGGGATGAACGCCGGGAGCGAATGGTCGGGGAGGAACGCATTGGCCATCACCACCGGCAGGCCAGGCGGTACGTCGAGGCGGTCCACCTGCCCCAGCCCGGCGTCGGCGTAGATCAGGCCGTCCACGTCCCGGGCCCGAAGCGTTGCCATCGCGCCGTCGACGTACGCCGGATGCTGCCAGGTGTCGATGGTCAGGATCATGTACCCCGCCTCGAGCGCCACCTCACTCGCGCCCGACAACAGCGGTCCGGCGAACGGCGCACTCGCGATCGCGTCGGTGACGAGGCCGATGGTCGCGGTCCGCTGCCGGCGCAGGTTCACCGCCGACGCGTTGGGCACGTACCCCAGTTCCCGGGCCACAGCGCGGATCCGCTCCTGCTTCTCCGCGTCCACCATCCCGTCGCCACGCCCGTTCAGCACCAACGACACCGAAGCCCGCGACACCCCCGACGCCTTGGCGATATCCGCCGAAGTCACCCGCCGCTGCCCCATCACTCCACCTCACTAGACCCAACCGCCCCAGCATCTCACGCACCCCCGCCCGATGCGCCGGTCCTGATGCCGGACGACGGCGTCCGGACTGCGATCGCGGCCCGCGTCGCCGACACCCGCTTCGTCCTGGACGTTCTCCAGGAGATTGCCGACGGCAACAACCCGGACGCCGGCCGGCGCCCGCTCCCGGACGGACTCCGGGCGCAGCGGGCCTACCTCGGCGCGTTCTTCGACCGCTTCCTGCGCGGGATTCCGCAGCCGCTGCTGCAGCGGCCGTCGCCCCGGTACCCCGAGGTGGTCTTCCAGCGTTGACGAAACTCACAGGCGCGGTGGTCCTGCGGTTGTTACAGTTGTCGCATGCAATATCTGTTCTTCCTCTGACAGCCAGGACCCCGCGGTCACTGTGCACGGTTCGACGTGCCGGCCGCGGTTCTTCGTGTCCGCTGTCCATTGCATGTCATCGAATCCCGCGCCGGCCTGTGCTGAGCCACGCCCCGGAATTCGTCTCGGAGGAAGTATGTCCACCACTGTTGTCCGTTCCCGTGCCCATCTGACCGCCACCGACGTGAGCGTCGCGCGCGGCGGCAAGCCCGTCCTGACCGGTGTCGACCTGACTGTCTCGGCCGGTGACCGGCTCGGCGTGGTCGGCGAGAACGGCCGGGGCAAGACCACCTTGCTGCAGATCCTGGCCGGGCGGCTCGCGCCCGACTCGGGTCAGGTCCATCGCGCCGGCGCCCTGGGGATCGCCGACCAGGAGATGCCGATCGCTGACGACCGCACGGTCGGCGATCTCATCGACGTCGAACTGGCCGACGTCCGCGCGGCGCTCGGCGTACTCGATGCGGCCACGGCAGCCCTCGCCGAGGGCTTGCCGGGCGCTGACGAGGAGTACGCCGACGCCCTCAGCGCAGTCGAGGCCCTCGACGCCTGGGATGCGGATCGCCGGGTCGAGATCTCGCTCGCCGCTCTTGGCGCGATCGACGATCGGAGCCGGCTGCTGGCCGACTTGTCGGTCGGGCAGCGCTACCGGATCCGGCTCGCGTGCCTGCTCGGCGCCGGGCACGATCTGCTGCTGCTCGACGAGCCGACCAACCACCTTGACGCCGACGGCTTGGCGTACCTCACGTCCGAGCTGCGGGCGCATCAGGGAGGCGTCGTCCTGGTCACCCACGACCGTGCGCTGCTGGCGGACGTCGCCACGACAGTGCTCGATCTGGACCCGACCAGCGACGGCCGCCCACGGGTGTACGGCGGCGGCTACCAGGGCTACCAGGAAGGGCGCGAAGCCGAACGCGAACGGTGGGAGAGTGCCCATCGTGCCCACGTGACCGAGCGGCAACGACTGGCCGACGACCTCTCGGCAGCGCAGAACCGCCTGTCCACCGGATGGCGGCCCGACAAGGGCACGGGCAAGCACGCTCGAGCCACCCGGGCGCCGGGCCTGGTCCGAGCGGTCCACCGGCGTCAGGAGGACCTGGAAGCGCACGTCATGGACGTCCCGCGTCCGCCGCTGCGATTCCACCTTCCCGAGCTGCCCGCCCGCCCGGGATCGACACTCGTGTACGCCGCGGACATAGCAGTCCCGGGACGGCTCGAACGGGTCGACCCGATCCTGCTGCGGTCCGGCGACCGGCTCCTGATCACCGGCGGCAACGGTTCGGGGAAGTCCACCCTGCTGTCGGTCCTGGCCGGCACGCTCACTCCGACGGATGGCGCCGTACAGACCGGACCGGGCGCTCGGATCGGCCTGCTCGCACAGGAGTCACCAGCCCCGTCGCGACGCCGTGCGATCGACGCGTACGACGCCGCACTCGGCCGCATGGTGAGCGCCGGGACGCTGGCGGAGGCTGATCGGGTCTCGCTGGGTTCGTTGGGGTTGTTCGGGTCCCGGGACGCGTCCCGGCCGGTGGCCGAGCTGTCGATCGGGCAGCAACGCCGCCTGGACCTGGCCATCCTGCTGGCGTCGCGCCCGCACGCCGTACTCCTGGACGAGCCGACCAACCACCTGTCGATCAGCCTGGTCGACGAGCTGACCGAGGCCTTGAAGGCGACGCCCGCGGCGGTGGTGATCGCCACGCACGACCGGCAACTGCTGCGCGACACCGCCGACTGGCCACGCCTCATGCTCGGGCGAGGACCGCTACCGGCGGAGGTCGAGGCGCATCAGGATTCGGGGGTGACCGGCCAGCACTGACGTGGTGTCGGCGGCTTTGGTGAAGCCGGCGCGTTCGAAGTTCTTGCGGATTCCGGCGTACGCCATGGTGAGGTCGACCTTGGCGTCGCCGTTGTCCAGCGGGTACGCCTCGACCGCCGGTGCGCCGTGCTCGCGCGCGAAGTCGACCGCGCCGGCGATCAGCGAGTGCGTGATGCCCTGCTTGCGGTGACCGGGACGGACCCGGATGCACCACAGCGACCACACCGGCAGGTCGTCGACGTGCGGGATCTTGCGGTTCCGGGCGAACGACGTCTCCGAGCGCGGTGCGACCGCAGCCCAGCCGACCGGCTCGTCGCCGTCGTACGCGAGAACACCGGGCGCGAGCTCGGCGCGGCACAGCTCGGCGACGTACTCACCGCGGGCCGGCCCGCGCAGCTCGTTGTTGAGCTTGGACGGGATCCGGTAGCTCAGGCACCAGCACACGTTGGAGTTCGGCGACTTCGGACCGAGCACGGCCCGAACATCCTCGAACACCGACGCCGGACGAACCTCGATGGCCATAGCACCACCATGTCAGAGGTGCCGCCGGAGGCCGCCGTGGGACCCGCTGGACGGCCAGCCGTTGCGCGCGAGCGCGAAGTCCTGATCCCGGAGACGCTATCCACCGGGTGGGTCAGCTCTACCAGTTCGTGAAGGATCCGTCGGGCTTGCGCAACTGCGGGAGCTCCCGGGACTCGGCGCGGTAGGCGCGGGCGCGTTCGCGGTCGATGTCGACGCCAAGACCAGGTAGGTCCGACAGCAGCACCCGGCCCGGAACGACGGTCGGACGAGCCGTGAACAACGCGGCCAATTCGGGCGCGGGCTCCGACTGGTGCTCCTGGATCGCCGCGCTGGGGCTGGCGAGGTTGAGCTGCAGCGACGAGGCCGCGGTGACTGGGCCGAGCGGGTTGTGAGTCGCCAGCTTCACGTAGTGGGTCTCGCAGCCGGCCGCGATCTTCCACGCCTCGGTCAGACCGCCCGCGATCGCCACATCGACCCGCGCGTAGTCGATCAGCTCGGCCTCGACCAACCGGGCGAACTCCCACTTCGACGCGAACTGCTCACCAGCCGCCAGCGGTACGCCGGTCCGCGCCCGCAGCATCCGATACGTCTCCGGATGCTCCGCCCGGATCGCGTCCTCGACGAAGTACGGCCGGGCCGACTCGATCTCACGGCACAACGTCAGCGCCTCCGGCGGGTCGAGCCGGGTGTGCACGTCGAGGATGAGCTCGACGTCGTCACCGACCACCTCACGCACCTGATGGAACAGCTCGATCCCAAGCCGGAGCGTACGGCGTTCGTCGAGCACGTCATCGTCGTGCGGCACCGAGAACCGCAGGTGCCGCCAGCCCTCGGCGACGAGCGCGCGGCAGCGTTCGAGGAAGCGGGGACGGTCGTTCATCCCGTCGCCGACGTGGACGTAGCACGGGACGTAGTCGCGCACCGGTCCGCCGAGCAGCTGGTGAACAGGGACGCCGAGCGCCTTGCCACGGATGTCCCACAACGCGACGTCGAGGGCGGCGATCGCGGACGTGAGGATGCGGTCGGCGGGGTAGAAGCCGCTGCGGAACATCACCTGCCACAGATGCTCGGTCCGCAGCGGGTCCTCGCCGGTGATCAGCTCGCCCAGGTGGTCGAGACCGCCGGCGACCGCGCGCTGCCGGGAGCGGACGCCGACCTCGCCGATGCCGTGGATGCCCTCGTCGGTGTCGACGACGACGAGCATCATCGCGTCGCCGCGGTCGGGGAGGGTGAGAACTTCCCAGCCGGTGATCTTCATCGAGCCTCATCCATGTTTCAGAAACGTTGCGGGACGCCATCATCATTCATCCCAGCGTGCCGCAAGCGCAAGGGGACAGACCGCCGCAAAATAGGGCGAATCGAGCTGTTGACATGTTTCGGGATCGATTGCAAACATGTTGCAACCGAGTGACAGGAGAGGTGGTCCGGATGGCAGTGACGGTCAGGGACGTGGCGAAGGCGGCCGGGGTGTCGCCGTCGACCGTCTCGCGGGTGTTCACCGCCCCGGAGCAGGTCCAGGAGGCGACCCGGGACAAGGTGCTGGAGGCGGCCGGCCGGCTCGGCTACCGGCCCGACCCGGCGGCCCGGACGCTGCGCAGCGGGCGGACGGAGTCGCTGGGACTGGTGATCCCGGACATCGCGAACCCGTTCTTCCCGCCGATCGTCAAGGCGGTGCAGACCCGGGCGCGCACCCACGGCCACACGCTGCTGGTCGCGGACTGCGACGAGCGCGAGGCCGACGAGCTCGAGACCATCGAGGCGATCGTCAAGAAGGTCGACGGTTTGGTGCTCTGGGCATCGACCTTGTCCGACGGCAGGTTGCGGGAGCTGGCGGAGGAGATCCCGCTCGTGCTGGTGAACCGGCACGTGCCCGGCATCCCGGAGCTCCACGTCTCACTGACACCCGGGGTCACGCAGGCCGCGGAGCACCTGCGGGCGCTCGGCCACACCAGCTGCGTCTTCGTCAACTGCTCGCGGCCGGAACACCTGCGGGGCAAGTCGATAAGAGAAACCTTCGACGCGCAGGGCCTGGCGCTGGTCGAGCTCGGGCCGTACGAACCACGCTTCGAGACCGGCCTGCACGCGGCCACCCTGGCGATCGCGAACGGCGCCACCGCGATCCTCGCGCACAACGACCTCGTCGCGGTCGGCGTCCTGCACGGCCTGGCCGGCGCCGGCGTCGACGTGCCGGGGGAGGTGAGCGTGATCGGGATCGACGACACGCTGCTCGCCGGCCTGTCGATCCCCGCGCTGACGACGATCCGGATCTCACCGCAGACCGTGGCCACCCATGCCACCGACCTGATCGTCGAGGCCATCACCGGCACGGCCACCGGCGAGCAGCTGGTGGAGGTCGGTTCCCGCCTCATCCCCCGCGCGTCGACAGGCCCCGCTCCACGACGCGCCTGACCACTCACCACATCCCACACCACATCCCACACCGCGCGGCACCGCGCGGCTGACCGCGCCGGCTCGCCCCACGGCGCGCAACTCATCCACGGCGACGGGCCGGCGGCTCGTCGTACGCACTCCCCTGGAGAACAGACATGGCTACATCGACGCGTGCCCGATACCTGGTGGTGGGCGCGGCGGCCGCCGTCGCGCTGACCGGCTGCTCGGGGCTCGCTCCCAGCAAGAGCGACGACGGCGGGGGGACCGGATCCGCGATCGTACTGCGGGTCCAGGGCATGCCGGCCGCCACCGACAAGGCAGCGCTGGAGCAGTTCAACCGGCTGGCCGACGACTTCGAGGCGAAGAACCCGGGCATCACGATCGAGGGCACCGAGAACCGCTGGGACCCGCTGACGTTCTCCGCGAAGCTGGCCGGCAAGACCATCGAGGACGTCATCCAGGTCCCGCTCACCGAGCCGCAGGGCCTGATCGCGCGTAAGCACGTGCAGCCGATCACCGCTTCGTTGAAGGCCTGGAACCACTACACCGAGTTCAACCCGCAGGTCCTGCAGCCGCTGAGTGACAGCGCGGGGGAGGTGTACGGCGTCCCGCAGGCGCCGTTCGCGCAAGGACTGGTCTACAACCGGGCGCTGTTCAGCAAGGCCGGCCTGGACCCGGACAAGCCGCCGGCCAGCTGGGACGAGGTCCGCGCCTACGCCAAGCAGATCAGCGCGAAGACCGGGAAGGCCGGTTTCGTGCACGAGGCGAAGGGCAACACCGGCGGCTGGCAGCTGACCATGCTGACCTACACGCACGGCGGCGCGATGGAGACCGAGCAGGGCGGCAAGTTCGTTGCCGGGTTCAACAGTGAGCCGACGAGGAAGTCGCTCGAGCTGCTCAAGGCGATGCGCTGGACCGACAACTCGATGGGCCAGAACCAGCTGATGGACCAGGACGACGTGGTCAAACAGTTCGCCGCCGGACAGATCGGCATGTTCATGGGCACCCCGGGCACCTACCGGCTGGCCAAGATGAAGTTCGGCATGAAGAACACCGCGGACTACGGCATCACCGCACTCCCGCAGGCGGGTGGGAACGCGACGCTCGGCGGGGCCGAGGTGTTCATGGTCCCGGCGTCGGTGTCGAAGGAGAAGGCCGAGGCCGCGGCGAAGTGGCTGCTGTTCGCCAACGCCGAGCCGCAGTACGACCCGGCGGTCGCGGCTGAGCGGGCGAAGGCGCTCGCCAAGGACCCGGAGGCCGCGGTCGGCGTGCCGACCTTGCCGATGTTCAGCGTCGAGCAGCAGCAGAAGATCGACGCCGCGATCAAGCCGCACGTCAACGTGGAGCTCGAGCACTTCAAGCCGTGGCTCGACGGCACGCCGAAGCTCGAGCTGCGCCCTGAGCCGCCAGTGGCGGCGCAGAAGCTCTACACGATCCTCGACCCGGTGGTGCAGTCCGTGCTGACGAAGCAGGACGCCGACATCGCGGCGCTGCTGGCGAAGGCTGAGGCGGACGCGAACAAGATGCTCGCCACGGAGCAGAAGTGACTGCAGTCCTGGCGCCACCGCCGCAGCGGGACACCGTCGCCGTCCGACCGGCGCCGGCGTCCCGCAGGCGGGCCACGCTTCGCCGCGAGCTCCTCGGCCTGGTCTTCCTGGCACCGGCTCTGCTGGTCTTCGGGCTGTTCTCCTGGTGGCCGATCCTGCGTGGACTGCTGATCTCGTTCCAGCGCACCAACCTGGTCGATCCGGCCGTGTGGGTCGGCCTGGAGAACTTCCGCGCCGTCCTGACGGACCCGCTGGTCGGTACGGCGGTCTGGAACACGCTGCTGTTCGTCGCGCTGGGCCTGGTCATCGGCTTCCCGGCGCCGATCCTGCTGGCAGCCTTGATGTCCACGGTACGGCGTGGGGCGGCGGCGTACCGGGTCCTGGTCTACCTCCCGGTCGTGGTGCCGCCGGTCGTGGCGATCTTGTTGTGGAAGTGGTTCTACGACCCGGGCAGCGGCCTGTTCAACCAGGCGCTCGGCCTGATCGGGCTCGGCCCGTACCCGTGGCTGCAGTCACCGCAGTCGGCGATGCTGAGTTTGGTGCTGGAGGCAACCTGGGCCGGGATGGGCGGCGCCGCGTTGATCTACCTGGCCGCGCTGACCGGCATCCCGGCCGAGCTGTACGAAGCGGCCGAGAGCGACGGCGCCGGGATCTGGCGGCGGATCTGGCACGTGATGCTGCCGCAGCTGCGACCGGTGATCGGGCTGCTGCTGCTCCTGCAGCTGATCGGCACGATCCAGGTGTTCACCGAACCGTACATCTTCACCCAGGGCGGGCCGGACAACGCGACGCTGACCGTCCTGCTGCTGATCTTCCGCTACGGCTTCCAGGACGGTGCGTACGGGCAGGCCGCCGCGCTGTCCGTCGTCCTCGCGATCGTCCTGGCGGCGCTGTCCGCGGTCTACCTGCGGCTGACGAGAAGCTGGAGCACGAAGTGAGCGAGCAACCGACGACATTTGCCTCCAGCAACGACTTGCGCCGGCCGCCGGTGGCGTTCGCGCTCCGGTCCGCGCAGGTGCTCACGCTGATCCTGCTCCTGGTGATCGGCATCGGGCCGCTGTACTGGACGATCAAGGGCGCGATCTCGCCGCCGGCCGAGCTGGTCGCGCACCCGCTGCGGTTGTGGCCGGCCGAGCCGGACTTCGGCAACTTCGCCACCGCGTTCACCGAGCTCAGGGTCGGACGGTACCTGTGGAACACGGTGCAGGTGGTGTTCGGTTCGTGGTTCGTCCAGCTGTTCGTGGCGATGACCGCGGGGTTCGCGTTCGCGGTGATCCGGCCACGGATCGGTCGCTACGTCTACGCGGCGATCCTGGCCACGATGTTCGTTCCGTACACGGTGTCGCTGGTGAGCTTGTTCCTCACGGTTCTCGAGGTGAACCTGCTCGACACCTACTGGGCGATCTGGCTGCCGGCCGGGGCGAACGCGTTCAACGTGCTGCTCGCGACCCGCTTCTTCGAGGCGCTGCCCCAGGAGTTGTACGACGCCGCGAAGGTCGACGGCGCGAGCACCTGGCAACTGCTCACCCGGATCGTGCTGCCGATGAGCCGGCCGGTGATCGCGGTGATCAGCCTGCTGGCGATCATGCACTCCTGGAAGGAGTTCATCTGGCCGCTGGTGGTGATCTCCGACCCGACCCTGCAGCCGATCAGCGTCGCGCTGGTGAACCTCGTCGACGCCGCTCCGCTCGACGAGCTGATCGCCGCCATGGCGATGGCGCTCGCGCCTCCTGTCCTCGTCTTCCTCGTCCTGCAGCGCTACGTCGTCGCGGGCCTCGGCTTCACCGGTGTGAAGGGGTGATCGGCAATGGACACACCCATCAGCAGGCGGGTCGTGCTCGGCGGCACGGTGGCCGCGACAGTTGCTGGTGCGACCACGATTCCGGCGTACGGCGCCGACGTACAGATCACCGACTCGGCGGGGACAGTCAGCCTGGTCGCCGTACCTGATGGCGCCGGTGCGCCGAGCTACGTGAAGGTGCTCGACGGTGGTGGCGTCCACCGGTTCGACCTGACGACGTTCGAGTACGCGTACATGTCCGGCGAGACGAAGGTCGTTCAGCGGACGACCGGGATCGCGTCGATCACCCCGGACGGACCGCAGCAGTTCACGATCAGGTACACCGCGCCCGTCGGCGAGGTCGTCGGGACGTTCGCGGTGGGGCTGCGCAAGTCGCGGGTGCGCTGGGACGTCACCGGCGTCGCGAATCTGCGCGCGGACAGCTTCCGCTTTGCCCGGACCGTGATCGGATCCGGCGTGGTCGAGGCGTACGACCCGGTCGCGTTGTGGAATCGCGACCGGGACCCGGTCACCGGTGCACTGCGTGGCGGTGTTCCGTTCGAGACCACGAACGGCGTCGGCTACTCCTACACGTGGTCGGACAACCGGGCCTTCATCCGAGTCCCGCAGAGCACCAAGGGATTCAGCAACGGCGGCTACCTGCACGCGGCCGGGACGGCGGTCACCAGCTCCAGCGGGTACGTCGAGAGCAACCTCGTGCTCGGGGTGATGCGACCGCACTCGGCCGGGGTGATCGCCCGCGACGGCGACCTCGGCATCGACCTCTGGACCGACCAGCCCTTCAACCTGTGGACGACCGGCGGGGCCAAGACCGTCAACCTCCAAGTGGTCAACGCCGGCCTGACCGCACGGACGGTCCGGGTCGACTGGGTGGTCCGGGACTGGAACAACACCAGCACGACCGGGACGGCCAATGGCACGGTCGGCGCCCGCGCGGTCTGGAACACGTCCTTCCAGATCACCCTCGGCGGTCGTGACGTCCGCTTCGTCGAGGCCGTGGTGTACGACGCGGCCGCGCCGACCACCGAGATCGCGTTCGCCCGCACCAACCTTGCGGTGTTGTCGGCGTTCACCTACGGGGATGGGGACGCCGGCATGTTCGGGATGGCGAACTTCGCGTATCTCGAGCGGCCGTCGACTGCCGCCGTACTCGACCTGATGCAGCTGATCGGGATGCGCTGGGTGCGGACGGCGTACCGGAACTACAACAACTTCGGCGCTTCACCCGGTCCGACCGTCGACGCCCTGGACGCGGAAGGTTTCGCGCACAACCTGCAGTTGGCCGGCGAGCTTCCGTGGGACGGTGGCAGCGCGACCTGGGCCGATGACATGGTCGGTCGTGCGATGTACTCGGGCGCCCAGTACTACGAGTGCGGCAACGAACTGAACCTCACCGCCTCGGGCCGGACGCCGGCCGAGTACGTCGACAACGTCCTGGTGCCGTTGCGCGCGGCAATGACCGCGAAGGGCGCCACCTTCAAGGTGATGCACTGCGGGCTGGCCGGCTTTCCCGACCAGTGGATCGCCGACTTCGGCGCCGCCGGCGGTTGGGAGCACGTCGACGTACTGGCGTACCACCCGGGACGCGGCAACTACGTGGCGGACTACGACCCGCCGCTGCCGTGGTCGAACGAGACCCGCTGGAACTTCCTCGGCAGCCTCCGCAAGGCCAAGGCCACCGCCGTTGCCCATGCCGACAAGGAGCTCTGGCTCACCGAGGCGTACGCCGTGACGCGGCCGAACCGGTGGTGGTCCGACACCTACCGGCACGCGGCCGAGAACGTGCTCCTGCAGCTCGCCCTGGCCAAGGTGTACGGCGTGCGCGGGGTGACCTGGTACACGCTGAACGACTCGATCCAGTTCCAGCCGATGGAGGCCGACCCGGACAACCCGGAGTACCACTACGGCCTGCTGAACCGCGACCTCAGCCCGAAGCCGTCGCTGCTCGCGTTCGCGACCGTCGCGCGCTGGCTCGACCAGTCCACCTGGCTCGGCTGGGCCGCGCTGGCCGATCCACAGCTGTTCGGCCTCGTCTTCGACGGCCCGGGCGGCAAGGTGAACATCCTGTGGTCCCGCAAGGACGGCTACCTGCTCAACACCGACCCGGACCGCCGAATCCCCAGCAGCACCGAGTACTACCGCACTCCCGAACCGTGGGAGGACCAGTGGCCGACGAAGACCAGCACGACGCTGCCGACGCCGGCCGCGACCACCACCGTGCGCGAGCTGAACTGCCTCGGCATGGACGTCGCCACACACCAGGCGAGCAACTCGCAGGTGACCGTCACGCTCGACGGCGCCCCGCGGATCTTCATCGGCCTCGCCCTTCCCCTGCAGACCACCGGAGGAACGCCATGACAGACCACGTATCGAAGCCGTCCCGCCGTACCTTCGTGGCCGGATCGCTCGCCGCCGCCGGGGTGGCCGGCGGGCTGCTGCCGACCGGGACCGCCCGAGCGGCGACGGCGTACACCCTCAGCGCGGACGGGATCTCGGTCGTCGCCCAGACCGACGGGACCGTGGTGGTCAGCGACGGCGCCGGCGTCGAGCGGATCCGGATCGCGCACTTCCAGGTGAAGGACACCGTGCTCGGCGGCCAGCGGACGTTCGGCGGCACGCCGTCGCTGGTCACGCTCGCGGACGGCCGGCAGGCGATCCGGGTCAACTACCGGATGGGCGCGGCGGCCAACGGGATCACCGTCACCGGGACCTTCGACGTCACCGCCCATCGCCTGCACCTGCGCTGGGACGCGACCAGCTCGAACACGATGTACCTCAACTCGCAGTTCAGCCGGGTCGTGGTGAACGCGAGCGGGCCGGAGCTCCCGACCGCGATGACCCGGTGGAACCGCGACGCGGGCGGCGGCGTTCCGTACGAGACCAACGACGGCATCGTCTACGCCTCGACCTGGCCGGACCTCACCGCCTACCTCAGGCTCGAGTCGAGCCGCCCGGCCTGGACGACGCCGTCCTGGATGCACATCGTCGGCACGTACGACGCGTTCGGCGTGCTCGTGCACGAAGCCGACCTGGTGCTGGGCCAGATGCGACCGGCCGCCGCAAACGCCGCCGCTGTCGCCCGGCCGGTCGGCGTCGACATCTGGACCGACCAGCCGTTCAACCTGTACGACGTCGGCGCTGTGATGCCCGTCCACGCCCAGGTGGTCAACGGCGGCACGACGGCTGCGTCGATTCAGCTGACCTGGTTCGCCCGCGACTTCGACGGCCGGAAGCTCGCGGGCGGGTCCACCACGCTCGCGTTGGCGGCGGGAGAGAGCACCGACCGCACGCTCGACGTGCCCGCTCTCCAGCAGCAGGGCATCGCCTTCGTCGAGGTGAAGGCGTCGACCGGGGGCAACGAGGCCTTCGCGCGGACGACGCTGTCCACACTGCCGCCGTACGAGTATCAGGGCGGTGGCATCTTCGGCATCGCGAACTACCCCTGGCTGCTGGAGCCGAGCAAGGAGGACGTCGCCGCGCTGATGCGGCGGATCGGAGTCGCCTCGGTGCGGATCGCCTACAACGGCGCGCCCGGGATCGCGCCGGACGAGCTGCGGGCGATGGGCATCATGACCAACATCCAGCACGGTGACGTGGTCTTCGACTCGACGCCGGAGCAGGCGAAGGCGTGGGCGGCCGAGCTGGTCGACGTGGTCGTGGACGCCGGCGCGCGCTACTTCGAGGTGGACAACGAGCGCAACCAGCCGTGGATGTCCGGGCTGTACGCCGACAAGTACATCCGCGACGGCCTGCGGCCGGTGGTCGAGCGGCTGGCCGAGGTCGGGTACGACGTGAAGGTGATGAACAACGGCCTCGGCGGGATGGACGTCAACTGGACGGACAACTTCCACGCCGCCGGCGGCTGGGACCTGATCGACGTGTTCGCGTTCCACCCCGGCCGCGGCAACTTCACCCCGGACTACGCGCCCACACCGGACGAATGGGTGACCGGCGACAACGGCAGCTACTGGAACTTCCTCGGCTCGGTCCGCGAGGCCAAGCGCCGGATCACCGAGTACGGCGGCGGCAAGGAACTGTGGCTGACCGAGGCCTACGCCTGCACGCGACCCAACTACTGGTGGAACGACACCATGCGCCAGGCCGCGGAGAACGTGCTGCTGACGATGGCGCTCAGCAAGGCCGAAGGTGTCGACGGCGTGAACTGGTACCAGCTGCACGACAGCACCATCCACCACCCGCAGGAGGCGGTGCCGACCAACACCGAGTACCACTTCGGCCTGATGAACCGCGATCTGTCGGCCAAGCCGTCGCTGCTCGCGTTCGCCACCGGGACCCGGCTGCTCGAGGAGGCCGATTTCGTCCGCTGGCTGGACTTCTCCCGGGTCGACCGGAACCTCAAGGGCCTGCTGTTCGACACCCCGGACGGCCCGGTGTCGATCCTGTGGAGCCGCAAGGACGGCTACCTGCTGAACGTCGACCACGCGCCGAACCAGCCGTACTACCCGCACCCGGAGGCCTGGCAGGACGACTGGCCGAGCAAGACCACGCTGGTCGTGCCGCGCGACCGGATCACCGAGACCGACTGCATCGGCCGGCGCCGAGTGCTGGACGGCAAGCACGGGCAGGTGACCTTCCGGGTCGACGGCGCGCCCCGGATCTACCACGGTCTGTCGGCACGCCCGGAGCAGTTGGTGCGCTGCGGATGAAGCGAGTGCTCGTCACCGGGGCAGCCGGCCGGATCGGGAGCGCGGTGGTCGCGGAGCTGCTTGGCCGCGGCATCGAGGTGACAGCTCTGGTGCTCCCGGGTACGGCGGCTCCGGTGCCGGGACTGCGGTTGGTCGAGGGCGATGCGTGCGATCCGGTGAGCTGCCGGGAGGCGCTGGCCGGTGCGGATGGCGTCGTACATCTTGCTGCTCGGCCGGCGCCGCACCGGGGGACGCCGTACGAGGTGTTCGGGGGGAACACGTTGGCGACGTTCACCTTGCTCGAGGAGGCTGGGGTCGCCGGGGTGCGGAACGCTGTGCTGGCGAGCAGTTACGCCGCGAACGGGTTGCCGTTCGCCACGCAGCCGCGGAGTCCGGGGTATGTGCCGGTCGACGAGCACCTGCCGAGTCACGCCGAGGACCCGTACGCGTTGTCCAAGCAGACCGATGAGCTGACGGCGGCGATGATGGCGCGACGGCATGGCATGAGCGTGATCGCGCTGCGGTACCCGTTCGTGGGCGGACTCGAGGATCGGCTGCTGCCTCGGGCCCAGCAGATCGCGGCGGACCCGGCCGCCGGGGCAGCCGACCTGTGGTCCTATCTGGACACGCGGGATGCTGCGCGGGCCGCCGTACTAGCGCTGCAGGCCGACGGGACGCATGTCTTCCACGTCGCGGCTCCACGGACACTGGCGCCGTACCCCACGCTGGAGTTGCTTCGCCGCTTTCACCCGACGGCCGAGATCCGCGCTGAGCTTCCCGGCCGGACGACACCGCTCGACCTGACCGCGGCCGAACGGGTGCTGGGTTTCACCGCAGAATATGAGCTAGCGCTGGAGTGACGTAGTTGTTGACCTCGGCGATGGTGCCGTCGGTGTGCCGGATGATGTGCGGCAACGCGTTCCACCGGGCCACCTCGAACCCGACCGTGATCAGGTGCTCACGGGCAGGGCCCGACGCGAACGGGTCCGGGCAGTCAGCCCGGCGCGTGTGCCACGCCCCGTCGCGGTAGTACGTCTCGACAGCCGGCTCAGTATGTCTGGGCATCCACAACTCCACGTCACAGGAACAGATCCCCCCGCCCCCAGACCCACCCCGCACCCCGCCGACGTGTCGAGTCCCACTATGGAAACATCCCCCGGCCGGTGCGAACAGGGCCGAAAGTCCCGTCCGTCGCGGCCTCAGGCGTCCGATCGAAGCGTCTTCGTGTAAGCCGCGACTGCTTGAAGTGACTTCTCGTCGGCCCAGGACCAGTTGGGGGCCGGGGTCGTGGTGCCTTGGTAGGGCTCGTCTGCGTAGTGGTGCTGGAGTTCGGCGAGGCGGTCGGTCAGGGTGGTGCGGATGCCCGCGTACGCCGGGTCGTCGGCGACGTTGACGAGTTCCTCCGGGTCGGTGCGGAGGTCGTAGAGCTCCCACTCGGGGTCGAACAGGCGGTCCGACGACCCGGGGACGCCGAGGCCGGCGCCGTAGTAGTGGATGAGCTTGAAGTCCTTCGTCCGTACGCCGTAGTGCGCCGGCGCGTGGTGGATCGGGTCGTCGTGCTCCCAGTACCGGTAGTAGACGGCGTCCGGCCAGTCGTCGACCGCGTCGCCGCGCAGCACCGGCAGGAAGCTGCGGCCCTGCGAGGTGGGGAGCACCTCAGCGGCATCCAGGCCGGCCATGTCGAGGAAGGTGGCGGCGAAGTCGACGTTGGTGACCATCGCGTCGCACGGGCTGCCCGCGGGGATCGCGGACGGCCAGCGGATCAGCATCGGCATCTGCAACGACTCGTCGAACATCAGCCGTTTGTCGAACCACCCGTGGTCGCCGAGGAAGAACCCCTGGTCCGACGTGTAGACGACCACGGTGTCGTCAGCGAGGCCCTCGGCCTCCAGCGAGTCGAGCAACCGGCCGACGTTGTCGTCGATCGACTGCACGCACTGCAGGTAGTCCCGCAGGTAGCGCTGGTACTTCCACCGCATCCGCGAGACCCGGTTCTCCGGACCCCGCAGCTCGTCCGGCAACTCCTCACCGAGCTCGTCCGCGCCGAGGTCGTCGGCCACGGACATCCGGACGCCACGCACGGCCCGGCTCCGGGTGCCGTGGTCGTCGAACAGCGTGCTCGGCTCCGCGATCGAGCCGATCGGGTAGAGCTCCTTGTGCTTCTCGTCCGGCACCCACGGCCGGTGCGGCGCCTTGTGGTGCACGAGCAGCAGGAACGGCCGCTCCGGGTCACGCTCCCGGATCCAGTCGATGCTCTGGTCGGTGACGATGTCGGTCGCGTATCCGGGCACGGTCTCGGGCCCGTCCGGCCCGATCATCAGCGGGTCGACGTAGTCGCCCTGGCCGGGGAACACCTTCCACGCGTCGAAGTGCCGCGGCGCCGACTCGGGCCGCTCACCGAGGTGCCACTTCCCGAACAGCGCGGTCTGGTACCCGGCGTCGTGCAGCACCTCGGCGAACGTCGGAACCCGGTAGTCGATCTCGGTGAAGATCGAGGCGACCCCGTTCACGTGGCTGTAGGTGCCGGTCAGGATCGACGCCCGCGACGGCGAGCAGATCGAGTTGGTGCAGTACGTCGCATCCATCCGCACCCCCTCGGCGGCGAGCCGGTCCAGCTGCGGGGTCCGGTTCACCTTGCTCCCGTACGCCGAGATGGCGTGCGCGGCATGGTCGTCGGACATGACGAAGACGAGGTTGGGCGATGAGGTCATGGTGTCCAGCATCGGACATCGCGACGCGAGCCGGTCGGACCTGGGTTAGGTTTGTTGCTCATGGCCATGTTCGACCTTTCCCTCGACAAGCTCCGTGCGTACCGGCCCGAGGTGGCCGCTCCTGCCGACCTTGCCGACTTCTGGCGCCGATCCATCGAGAAGGCGCGCACCGACGACCTGTCCGCCACGTTCACCGCCGTCGACAACAAGCTCAGCGTCATCGACACCTACGACGTGACCTTCGCCGGCTTCGGCGGGTCTCCGATCAAGGGCTGGCTGCACGTCCCGGCCGGCGCGACCGGGCCGCTGCCGACCGTCGTGCAGTACTTCGGCTACTCCGGTGGCCGCGGCTTCCCGCACACCACGAACCTGTGGGCGCAGGCCGGGTACGCGCACTTCGTGATGGACACCCGCGGCCAGGGCTACAGCGGCGGGAACCCGGGCGCCACCCCCGACGACAGCGCGTACGCCGGTCTCAACCACACCCCGGGGTTCATGACCGCGGGCATCAGCGACCCGGAGACCTACTACTACCGCCGCGTCTTCGTCGACGCCGTTCGCGCGCTCGAGGCGGTCCGGACGTCGGAGTTCGTCGACCCGGACAAGATCATCGTCACCGGCGGCAGCCAGGGCGGCGGGATCTCGATCGCGGCCGCCGGGCTCGCGGGCCTGGCCGGGATCGAGCTGCTCGGCTGCGCGCCCGACGTACCGTTCCTGTGTCACTTCGAGCGGGCGCTGCAGATCACCGACAAGGACCCGTACGGCGAGATCACCCGGTACCTGAAGGGGTTCCGGGACCAGGTCGAGACGGCGTACCGGACGCTGAGCTACTTCGACGGCGTCAACCTCGGCCGGCTGGCCACGGCGCCGACGCTGTTCTCGGTCGCGCTGATGGACCCGGTCTGCCCGCCGTCGACGGTGTTCGCGGCCTACAACGCCTACGGCACCGCGTCGGGCGGCGAGCCGGCCAAGGAGATCAAGGTCTACTCCCACAACGAGCACGAGGGCGGCCAGACCTACCAGCAGGACGCCCAGCTCGACTGGTTCGCCGAGGTCTTCGGTACGGCGTCCTGAGAAAAGTCATCGCTGGACCGATGAGTTCTTCCCGGCGTTGTCGTTTCACCTGACAACAGCGTCGGTCAGACTGTGACCGACCCGATCGTGGGAGGCCGCAATGGACTGGAAACTCGAACTCGTCGTCGTGCCGGTGTCGGACGTGGACCGGGCCAAGAAGTTCTACACCGAGCAGCTCGGCTTCCGGGAGGACGTCGACCACAGCGCCGGCGACTCGTTCCGGGTGGTGCAGCTGACGCCGCCGGGGTCGGCCTGCTCGATCACCATCGGCACCGGCCTGACCTCGGCGAAGCCGGGCACCTACCAGGCCACCCACCTGGTGGTCCGCGACATCGAGGCGGCCCGGGCCGAGCTGGTCGAGCGGGGTGTCGAGGTGAGCGAGCCGTTCCACTTCGGCGCGGCCGGCCAGCAGCCCGGGCTGGACCCGAACCGCACGGACTACAACACGTTCGCGACCTTCCAGGACCCGGACGGCAACGGCTGGATCATCCAGGAGGTCCGCCAGACCAACCCCGCCCGGCGGTGAGAACTCTCGAAGAGGCGGCGTTCGCGGGTGACGAGTCCGCGTTCGCCGACCTGGCCGGGCGGCACCGGCGTGAGCTGCACGTGCACTGCTACCGGATGCTGGCGTCCTTCGACGATGCGGAGGACGCCGTACAGGAGACGTTGCTGCGGGCGTGGCGTGGCCGGGACGGGTACGACGGCCGGACGTACTTCCGGGCGTGGCTCTACCGGATCGCCACCAACGTCTGCCTGGACGTGGCCCGGCGACACGCCCGGCGGCAAGCCGCGTCACCGGGCGAGATGGTCTGGCTGCAGCCGTACCCGGACCAGTTGCTCGACGAGATCGCCCCGCCCGATGACCAACCCGACGCAGTGGCCGTGGACCGCGAGACCATCGAGCTCGCTTTCCTGGTCGCGCTGCAGTCGCTGCCGGCCCGGCAGCGGGCCGCGTTGATCGCGCGGGACGTCCTCGGCTGGTCGGCCAACGACACGGCCGAGCTGCTCGAGACCAGCGTGGCGGCGGCGAACAGCGCCCTGCAACGCGCCCGGTCGACGATGCAGCAACGCTTGCCGGCTCGCCGTACCGACTGGAGTGCGCCGCGGCCGACCGCCGAGGAGCGGGACGTGCTGGCGCGGTTCATCGACGCGCACGAGCGGTGCGACGCGGCCGGGGCGATCGCGATCGCGGCCGAGGACATCCGGATCTCGATGCCGCCGGACCAGCTGTCGTTCGCGGGCCTGGACGGGCTGCGGCCGGTGCTCGAGCGCGCGTTCGGGCCGGACCGGGACGGCGACTGGCGACTGGTGCCGACGTCGGCCAACCGGCTGCCCGCCGCGGCGTCGTACCTGCGCCGCCCGGGCGACACCGTGTTCCGGGCGTTCAAGCTCGACGTACTGCGGATCACCGACGGGGAGATCGCGGAGATCACGACATTCGGGTACTCGCGGTTCCCCGCCTTCGGGCTTCCGGACCGGCTGTCTGACTAGTCTGG
>NZ_JBSFBL010000041.1:65945-86082 GCF_053592935.1 Kribbella sp. NPDC002412 | reverse complement strand
TCGACACGTGCGACGCGGTGGCGCGGTGATCGCGGCCGGGTACGACGCCGACATCGAGGCAGTACGGCGACGCTTCCCGCAGCCGCCTGTGGACCCGAAGCCGATCCCCGGCTGGCAGCAGGTACAGCTCAACCGGAAGCTGGCGCTGCTCGGCGTACCGACGGACTCGGCGCTCGACCTCGGCGCCATCGCCAAGGCGTGGACCGCGGACCGGGCCGCGCTGGTGCTCAGCAAGCGCTACGGCTGCGCGGTGCTGGTCGAGATCGGCGGCGACCTGCGTGCCGCCGGTGAACCGGCCGAGCCGTGGTTCGTCACCGTCGCCGAGCGCGCAGGCGACCCCGGAGTCCTGGTCACCCTCGCCCACGGCGGCCTCACGACCTCGACCCGGACAGTACGGCGCTGGCAGACGCCGGAGGGCTCCGCGCACCACCTGATCGACCCGCGGACCGGCAAGCCCGCCGACGGCCCCTGGCGGACCGCATCGGTCTGGGCGCCGACCGCCGTACGCGCGAACACCTTCAGTACGGCGCTTGTCGCGACCGGCGAAGCGGCGGTTGGCCGGCTGACGCTGGCCGGCCACCCGGCCCGGCTGGTCGCGGACGACGGTGAGGTCACCGAGCTGGCGGGCTGGCCAGCGGCGAGCAGGGCGGCCTGATGACGCTGTGGTACCTGGCCCGCGCGGCCGGCGTCGTCGCGCTAGTCATGTTCACGGTGTCGGCGTCGCTCGGCATCCTCACGTCGGGCAGCCGCAAGCCGGAGCGCCGGTTCTGGCTGCAGTACGTGCATCGCTCGGCTGCAGCAACCGGTCTGCTCCTGCTGACCGCTCACGTGGTCGCCGTCATCGCCGACAGCTACGTCGCCATCAGTCCGACGGTCCTGCTGTGGCCGTTCGGCTCCGGCTACCGACCCTTCGCCATGGCAGTCGGCACGCTCGCCCTCTACGGGCTGGTCCTCGCCGCCGTCAGCGGAGCCGCCCGCGGACGGCTGGCCACCTCCGAAGCCTTCACCAAGCACTGGCGCACGATCCACATCGCCGCGTCGGCCGGCTGGCTGCTGTCCATCGGGCACGCCCTGCTCGCCGGTACGGACCGCGGTACGCCGTGGATGCTCGCCATCACCATCGGCTGTCTGGCGGCAGTGGTCGCAGCGGGCGCCCACCGCGTCCGCAGCCAGACAGCACGCGCCAGTACGCCGCTCAACCTCGCACGAGCCGGGAGAACCCGATGACGTCGTTACAAGCCACCCGAGTCGACGTGCGAGTCATCGGCGACGCGAGGTTGCTAGCCGGACTGGACCTGGGTCGAGCCGACCGCCACCGGCACCTCTCGACGCACGGCGCTCAGCCGGAACTGACCCGGGAGGACTACGCCAAGCTGGCGGAGGCAGTCGGGCTCAGAGGACGTGGCGGCGCCGCGTTCCCGGTCGCACTCAAGCTGGCCGACCTCCCGGCTCGTGGAATCGAGGCGGTCGTCGTCAACGGCTCCGAGAGCGAGCCGGTGAGCCGCAAGGACCGCTTGCTCCTCACACTCGCTCCGCACCTGGTCCTGGACGGTGCTACCGGGTTGGCCCGCGCACTGGGCGCCCCGCACGTGCTGATCGCCGCACATGACGCGGAAGCTGCCGTGTCCGTTCGCGAGGCGCTGATGGAGCGCAACGATGGTCTGGCGATCGAGGTGACTGACACGCCCGGCCGCTTCGTCGCCGGCGAGGCTCGCGCGGTCCTGAGCGCGCTCGAAGGTGGTCCCGCCGTACCGCCGGGTCGGCGGGTGTTGCCGACGCGGAAGGGGTACCACCAGCGTCCTACCTTCCTGTCGAACGTCGAGACGTTCGCCCAGCTCGCCGTACTGGTTCGGCTCGGGGCTAAACGGTTCAGCAGCACCGGACTGATCAGTGAGCCCGGGACGCAGCTGCTGACGATCGATGGGGCTGTGCGGCGACCGGGGGTGATCGAGACGCCGACCGGCGTACCGCTGGAGGCTGTGCTGCGGTTTGCCGGTGCTGAGGCCGGTCCGGTGCTGCTCGGTGGGTACCACGGTCGCTGGCTGCCGCACGGCGGCGGTGTGGTCCTCAAGCGACCGGAGGTGGCCGCCGGCATCATCCTGGCGCTCGGCACACACACCTGCCCGCTCGGTGAGGTGCATCGGGTCTCGCAGTGGCTTGCCAGCCAGTCGGCCGGGCAGTGCGGTCCGTGCGTGTTCGGGCTCGCGTCGCTGGTCGACGACTTCGACCGGCTGGTCAAGAGCGATCCATCCGGGTGGCACGACGCTCAGCGGCACCTCGGTCTGGTTCCAGGGCGAGGCGCATGCGCCCACCCCGACGGCTCGGCGCGGGTCCTCGCGTCGGCGCTCGAGGCGTTCGGCGAGGACGTACGGCTCCACCTTGCCGACGGCGGGTGCGGCCGGCAGGTCAAGGGTGTGTTGCCGGTACCAGGAGGTTCGTGGTGAACAGGGTGGAGATCGACTGGACGCGGTGCGACGGCCACGGCCTCTGCGCCACCCTGCTGCCGGACGACGTGGCCCTCGACGAGTGGGGTTTTCCGGTCCTCCGGGGCCGTGACATCACCGCCGGTGAGCTGCCGTACGCGCGCCGCGCAGTACTGGCCTGCCCGGCCCTGGCGCTGCGTCTGAACGCACCTGTCGAACGTGATTGATCGGGCTTCGGACAGGCCCGTCCCGACATCACACCAGTGACAAAGGTGGACTAGTCTCTGAGTAGCCGCACAACGTCGTGCGGCCGGTGCGAACAGCGCCGTAGGCACGCGTTGGAGACGGTGGGGAATGCAGAGCAAGCTGGACGTCCAGAAGGCGGAAGTGCTCGCCAAGGCGGTGGCCGCCGGAACTCAGGGGCACGACAAGTCGATCGATCCGTCCAGGCTGAAAACCTTCCTCGAGCGGTACTACCGGCACGTCGCCTCAGAGGACGTCGCCGAGCGGGAGCCGACCGACTGCCTGGGCGCCGCGAAGCACCACTACAAGTCCGCGATGTCGCGGCCGCAGGGTACGGCGAAGGTGCACGTCTTCACGCCGACGCCGGAGGACCACGGCTGGTCCGCGAACGGCCGGACCGTGGTGGAGATCGTCGTCGACGACATGCCGTTCCTGGTGGACAGCGCCGCGATGGTGATCAACGAGCACAACCTCGAGCTGCAGCTGCTGGTGCACCCGCAGTTCGTGGTCCGGCGGGACATGGCCGGCACCCTGCAGGAGGTCCTGGACGACACCGCCACCTCGGACGAGCACGACCTCGTCCGGGAGAGCTGGATGCACCTCGAGATCGAGCGGATCGCCGACGTCGCCGAGCAGCGGGCCCTGGAGGAGGAGCTGCAGCGGGTGCTGCAGGACGTCAGGGTCGCGGTCGAGGACTGGCCGAAGATGCACGAGAAGGCCGTCTCCATCGCCGAGGGCCTGGACCCCGACCGGCTGCCGGTGGGCGAGCACGAGGTGGAGGAGGCCCGGGAGCTGCTCGAGTGGCTCGCCGACGAGCACTTCACCTTCCTCGGCTACCGCGAGTACGACTTCACCATGGAGGGTGCCCAGGGCATCCTCCGCGGCCGGCCCGGCTCCGGCCTGGGCATCCTGCGCGCCGACCCGAAGCCGAACTCGGGCAAGCTGCCGCCGGAGGTGAGCGCGAAGGCGCAGGAGCGCAAGCTGCTCATCCTGACCAAGGCGAACTCACGGTCCACCGTGCACCGGTCGGCGTACCTGGACTACGTCGGCATCAAGCAGTTCGACGACAACGGCGAGCCGGTCGCGGAGTGCAGGTTCATCGGTCTGCTCTCGTCGACGGCGTACACCGAGAGCGTCATGCAGGTGCCGGTGCTGCGCCGCAAGGCGCTGGAGCTGTTCCGGATGACCGGCTTCGACCCGAACAGCCACAGCGGCAAGGGCTTGCTCGACGTACTGGAGACCTACCCGCGCGACGAGCTGCTGCAGGCCCCGGTCGAGGACCTGCTGCCGATCGTGCAGTCGGTGCTGCACATGCAGGAGCGGCGCGCCGTCAAACTGTTCGTACGGCGTGACGTCTACAACCGCTACCTGTCCTGCCTGGTGTACCTACCGCGGGACCGCTACACCACCGCGGTCCGGCTGAAGATGCAGCAGATCCTCAAGGACGCCATCGGCGCCGAGACCGTCACCTACGCCGCCTACGTGACCGAGTCCGTGCTCGCCCGGGTGCACTTCGTCGTCCGGATGAAGCAGGGCGAGACAGTCGGCGATTACGACGCCGAGCTGCTCGAGCACATGGTGGTCGCGTCGACCCGGGCCTGGGTGGACGACTTCACCGCCGCTCTGCACGCCAAGGGCGGCGACGGCGCGGTTGCCCAGCTGGCCCGCAAGTACGCCGACGCCTTCCCGGAGGCGTACAAGGAGGACTTCGACGCGCGCGTCGCGGTGAACGACGTCAACGTGCTGGAGGCTCTGCCGCCGGAGAACGGCCTGGCCATGTCGCTCTACACCCCGATCGACGAGGAGTGGGTGGGCGAGCGCCGCTTCAAGGTCTACCGGACCGGCTCGTCGCTGTCGCTGTCGCAGGTGCTGCCGCACCTGACCCACATGGGTGTCGAGGTGATCGACGAGCGGCCGTACGAGATCCGGCCGGGTGGTGGCGCGACGGCGTACATCTACGACTTCGGGCTCAAGGTGCCGGCCGACACCGACGAGCGCGACGAGCTGCGCAAGCTGTTCAACGACACCTTCCAGGCGGTTTGGGAGGGCAGGGCCGAGTCCGACAAGCTGAACGCGCTGGTGCTGCGCGGCAACCTCAGCTGGCGGCAGGTGTCGATCCTGCGCGCGTACCTGAAGTACATCCGGCAGGGCGGCACGCCCTTCAGCCAGGACTACATCGAGAACACCTTCCTCAACCACGTCGACGTGGCGAGCCTGCTGGTGCAGCTGTTCGAGACCAGCTTCGACCCGGCTCGCGGCGCCGCCGACGACCCGGACCGGCTCAGCCACGCGGCCCAGCTGGAGAAGGAGATCCTGGCCGCGCTGGACACCGTGCAGAGCCTGGACGAGGACCGGATCCTGCGCTCCTACCTGACCGTCATGAAGGCGACGCTGCGGACGAACTTCTTCCAGCCGGCGATCGCCGACGGGTCGCCGCGGCCGTACATCTCGCTGAAGCTGGAGCCGAAGGCGATCCCGGACCTGCCGCAGCCGCGGCCGGCGTACGAGATCTTCGTGTACTCGCCACAGGTCGAAGGTGTGCACCTGCGCTTCGGCGCGGTCGCCCGCGGCGGCCTGCGCTGGTCGGACCGGCGCGAGGACTTCCGGACCGAGGTGCTCGGCCTGGTCAAGGCGCAGATGGTGAAGAACTCGGTGATCGTGCCGGTCGGCGCGAAGGGCGGGTTCTACGCCAAGCAGCTGCCGGACCCGACGGTGGACCGGGACGCGTGGCTCGCCGAGGGCATCGCGTCGTACAAGACCTTCATCTCCGGGCTGCTCGACATCACCGACAACATCGTCGCCGGCGAGATCGTCGCGCCCCGCGACGTGGTCCGGTACGACGGTGACGACGCCTACCTGGTCGTTGCCGCCGACAAGGGCACGGCGACGTTCTCGGACATCGCGAACGGCGTGGCCAAGGAGTACGGCTTCTGGCTCGGCGACGCGTTCGCGTCCGGCGGCTCGGTCGGGTACGACCACAAGGCGATGGGGATCACCGCGCGCGGCGCGTGGGAGTCGGTCAAGCGGCACTTCCGCGAGCTCGGCCACGACTGCCAGAACCAGGACTTCACCGTGGTCGGCGTCGGCGACATGTCCGGTGACGTGTTCGGCAACGGGATGCTGCTGTCGGAGCACATCCGGCTGGTCGCGGCATTCGACCACCGGCACATCTTCCTGGACCCCTCGCCGGACGCGGCGAAGTCGTTCGCCGAGCGGCGGCGGCTGTTCGAGCTGCCGCGGTCGTCGTGGGCGGACTACGACGCCGCGCTGATCTCGCCCGGCGGCGGTGTGTTCCCGCGCACGGACAAGGCGATCCCGGTCTCGCCCGAGGTCCGCGCCGTGCTCGGGATCGACGGGGCGGTGGCCACACTGACCCCGGCCGAGCTGATGAACGCGATCCTCAAGGCGCCGGTCGACCTGTTCTGGAACGGCGGCATCGGCACCTACGTGAAGTCGTCGGCCGAGACGAACGGCGACGTCGGCGACAAGGCGAACGACGCGATCCGGATCAACGGCGCGGAGCTGCGCGCCCGAGCGGTCGGTGAGGGCGGCAACCTCGGCTTCACCCAGCTCGGCCGGATCGAGTACGCGATGACCGGCGGCCGGATCAACACCGACTTCATCGACAACGTGGCCGGCGTGGACACCTCCGACCACGAGGTGAACATCAAGATCCTGCTCGACACGGTGGTCGCCGACGGCGACCTGACCGAGAAGCAGCGCAACGACATCATCGCGTCGATGACCGACGAGGTGGCCGGCCTGGTGCTGAAGAGCAACTACCGGCAGAACATCGCGCTGGCGAACGCGACCGCGCAGGCCCCGGCCCTGATGCACGTCCACCAGGACTGGGTACGCCGGCTGGAGAAGCAGCGCCTGCTGGACCGCGAGCTGGAGTTCCTGCCGAGCGTGGCCGAGTTCAAGCGCCGCAAAGCCGAAGGACGCGGCCTGTCGTCGCCGGAGCTGTCGGTGCTGATCGCCTACACCAAGATCGTGCTCGAGGCCGAGCTGCTGAAGACGTCGCTGCCGGACGACCCGTTCCTGGCGCACAAGCTGGCCAGCTACTTCCCGAAGCCGATGCAGAAGCGGTTCGCCGAACAGATCCAGAACCACCAGCTACGCCGCGAGATCATCACCACCCAGGTGGTGAACGAGTTCGTGAACACCTCCGGCATCACGGCCTACCACCGGCTCTCGCTGGAGACCGGCGGCTCGGTCGAGGACGTCGTCCGGGCGAACCTGGCCGCGTCCCGGATCTTCGCCCAGCCGGAGCTGCTGGCCCGCAACGCCGAGCTGGACAACGTGGCAGACGCCGCGACCCAGACCCACATGCGGCTGGAGACCCGCACGCTGGTCGAGCGGGCGACCCGGTGGCTGGTCAGCAACCGGCGCCCACCGGTCGACATCGAGGAGCTGATCGAGTTCTTCAGCCCGGGCATCACCAAGCTCACCACCGCGCTGCCCGAGGTGCTGCGCGGCCGCGAGCTGGCGTTGTTCGAGCAGCGCCGGGAAGCCCTGGTGAGCAAGGGAGTTCCGGCCGACTTCGCGACCAGGATCGCGGTGCTGCCGCCGGCGTACGCGGGCCTCGGCATCATCGAGACCGCGTCACACGGCGACCTCGACCTGCTCGAGGTGGCGAAGGTGCACTTCGCCCTCGGCGAGCGGCTGCAACTCGGCCGCTTCCTGGAACGGATCATCGGCCTGCCCCGCACCGACCGCTGGCAGACGATGGCCCGGGCCGCCCTCCGCGACGACCTGCACGCCGTCCACGCCCGGCTGACCGCTCAGGTCCTGAAGACCACCGATGCATCCGCCGAGCCCGAGCAGCGTGTCATCACCTGGCAGGACCAGAACGAGGCAGCCCTGTCCCGCGCCGCCACCATGCTCGAGGAGATCGTCGAAACCGAAGGCCCCGAGCTGGCCCACCTGTCCGTAGGTCTCCGCCTGGTCCGCACCCTCCTCGCGAACCAGGCCTGAGTGATCACCCCCCGCGAGCCGTCGATAGGCTCGCGGGGTGAGGTCACTCGAGGATGCTGCTGGGGCGGTCGAGTATCCGGGCCGCGGGCTGGTGATCGGGCGCGACGACGGCGGGGTGCCGTTCGTGGCGTACTGGCTGACCGGACGGAGTCCGGCGTCGAAGCGGCGGCGGCTCGTGGTCGGCGAGTGGGAGATCGTGGTCGAGGACGTCTCCGGTGGCCCGCGCGACGACCTGCGGCACTACACCGCCGCCGTCCGGGCCGCCGACTGGGTGGTGGTCGGCAACGGGAGCCAGGTCAGCGACCTCGCGGCGGCCCGGCGAGCGGGGACCGACCTGCAGTTGGCGCTCCGCGAGCACGCCTACGAGCCGGATCCGCCGATCCGTACGCCGCGGATCTTCGCCACCGCCGCGACCGACGGGACCGGGGTCGTCGTCGGCTCCGCCCGCGCGGTTCCCGGCGCCGTGGACCTGGTGCAGCACCCGTCGCTGTATCTCGCTCAGTTGCCAGCGGCAACGGCCGTCACGGTCAAGACCTACGGTGGGAACACGACTGCTCCGGTCGCGGACGGCGTCCCGGAAATCGTGTCCTGCAAGGATTCCTGGCGTTCGGTCGCCGGCGTCTGGGATGTGCTCGACCCGTCGTTGCGGGTCGGCCTCTTCGTCGTACCGCTGGATGCTGCGAACTTCGAGCCCGCGGTCCTAGCGTTCTGACACGATCACGTCGACCGAGTACTGGTCGGCGCGGTAGCAGTGGTCGCCGAACTCGACCGGTCTGCCGTCGGCCGCGTACGCGGACCGGGTCATGGTGACCAGCGGCTCGGCCTTGGACATGTGCAGGGTACGGCGTTCCTCGGCGGTCGCGTTCCGGGCGCCGATCCGCTGCCGGGCGACCGTCGGGCGGATCCCGCGAGCCCGGAGCACGGCGTACAGGCCGGAGCCGGTGAGCTGCTCCAGGGTGAGGTCGTTGAGGGTCGGCGGCAACCAGTTGCGCATGATCGCGAGCGGGATGTCGTCGGCGTACCGGAGCCGGACGATGGCCACCAGCGGGGTCCCGGGCGGGAGCTCGAGGACGGCGGCGGCGCGGTCGTCCTGCGCCTCGCAGTCGAGGGAGAGCACCTCGGTGCGTGGTGTGCGGCCCTCGCGTTCGAGGTCGTCGTACAGGCTGGTCAGCTCGGCCTTGCGGTGCACCATCTGGTTCGCGACCGTGGTGCCGATGCCGCGGCGGCGGACCAGCAGGCCCTGGTTGACCAGCTCGGAGATGGCCCGGCGGACGGTCGGCCGGGACAGGTTGAGCCGGTCGGACATGCCGATCTCGTTCTCGAACGGGTCGCCGGGGCGCAGCCGGCCCTCGGTGATGGCAGCGGTCAGCTGCTCGGCGAGCTGGTGGTACAGCGGCACCGGGCTCGACCGATCGAGCTGAATCGGCAGGGCGGCGGTCATGGCGGGATGTTACAACACGAAGGTATGTATGTCTCTACGTGAAAATGTGTTAACAAAGTATTGACACGTCTTGCATGGGCCGGAAAGCTGGCGGTCAACCAGCGCGCCGTCCGGCAGGACCCGGCGCGCCTGTGGGGTGGACCATTCAGGTGTCGAGGAGAGGGCTGCGCGGATGCGGATCGGGTTGGTCGGGGTCGGGCGGATCGGGGCGTTCCACGCCGCAACCTTGAAGGGGTTGCCGGCGGTGGACCAGGTGGTGGTCGCGGATGCCGACCCGAGCCGGGCCGAGCTCGTCGCCAAGGACCTCGGGCTGGAGTACGCGCCGGACGTGGACGCGTTGCTGGCGAGCCGGCTGGACGGGTTCGTGATCGCGGCCGCTACCTCGGCGCACGCGGACCTGATCGCGGCCGGAGTCGCGGCCGGGATCCCGACCTTCTGCGAGAAGCCGGTCGCGATCGACCTGGACGAGACCCTCCGCGTAGTCGAGCTGGTCGAGGCCGCCGACGTACCGGTGCACATCGGTTTCCAGCGCCGCTTCGACGCCGGCTACCAGGCGGCCGCGGCCGCGGTCCGGGCCGGCGAGCTCGGGTTCGTTCACCACATCCGGGCCAACACGAACGACGCGTTCCCGCCGCCGGCGGAGTACATCCCGACCAGCGGCGGGTTCTTCCGCGACTGCACCGTGCACGACTTCGACATCCTCCGGTTCGTCACCGGCCGCGAGGTGGTCAGCGTGTTCGCCACCGGCGCGAACCGCGGCGAGTCCTTCTTCGGCGAGTACGGCGACGTCGACGCGGCGGCCGCGTTGCTCACCCTCGACGACAACACGTTCGTCTCCGTCAGCGGCACCCGGTACAACGCGGCCGGGCACGACGTCCGGATGGAGATCCTCGGCAGCCTCGGCTCGCTCGCGGTCGGCCTGGACGAGCACACCGCGCTGCGGTCGGCCGAGGCCGGGGTGACCTTCCCCGGCGGCCCGCCGCACGCCACCTTCATGGACCGGTTCCGCCCGGCGTACGTCGCCGAGCTGACCGCGTTCACCGAGGTCGCGGCCGGGACCCGCGAGGTCCCGTGCACGGTCCGGGACGCCTACCAGGCCTTCCGGATCGCCGACGCCTGCGAACTGTCCCGCCGCGAGCACCGCCTCGTCCAGCTGTGAAGCCTTCGAGAACAGAGGAGATCGGCCCGATGACTGACCTTGCACTCCGGATCGCCGGCGCCCCGATCTCCTGGGGTGTCTGCGAAGTCCCCGGCTGGGGCTGGCAGTACGACCCGGAGACAGTGCTCGCCGAGATGCGCGACGTCGGCATCGCGGCGACCGAGTTCGGGCCGGACGGCTTCCTGCCGGTCGACCCGGCGGAGAAGGCGAAGACACTGGCCGATGTCGGACTCCGCGCGGTCGGCGGGTTCGTGCCCGTCGTACTGCACGACCCGGCGCACGACCCCGGGCCCGAGGTCGCCACCGCGCTCGAAGGCTTCGTCGCAGCCGGCGCGACCACGCTCGTTCTCGCGGCGGCGACCGGGCAGGACGGGTACGACGACCGCCCGGTGCTCGACGAGACCGGCTGGAGCACGCTGCTCGGCAACCTCGACAAGCTGTCCGCGCTGGCAGCCGAGCGCGGTGTGCTGGCGACCATCCACCCGCACGTCGGCACCATGGTCGAGAACGCCGACGATGTCGAGCGGGTACTGCGTGGGTCGTCGATCGGCCTCACCCTCGACACAGGTCACCTGCTGATCGGTGGTGTCGACCCGGTCGCGCTGACGGTCGAGCACGCCGCGCGGATCAAGCACACGCACCTCAAGGACGTCGACGCGGCATGGGCCGCGAAGGTCCAGGCCGGTGAGGTCAGCTACACCGACGCCGTGCGCCAGGGCATGTACCGCCCGCTGGGCGCCGGCGACATCGACCTGGCCACGATCGTCGCCACCCTGGAGAACGCCGGCTACCGCGGCTGGTACGTCCTCGAGCAGGACACCATCCTCGGGTCCCGCCCCACCGGCGACGGCCCGCTCACCGACGTCCGCGCCAGCATCACCCACCTGCACACCATCGCGGAGAACCTCTCATGAGCCAGGCAGCTGAGCCCCAGGACGCCTCCGCGAACCTCCCCGACGAGGTTCTGACCATCGGGCGGATCGGGGTGGACCTGTATCCGTTGCAGGTCGGGACGCACCTGGAGGACGTCGAGAGCTTCGGCAAGTTCCTGGGTGGCAGCGCGACGAACGTGGCGGTCGCGGCCGCCCGGCACGGTCGGCGCTCGGCGGTGATCAGCCGGACCGGCAACGACCCGTTCGGCACCTTCATCCACCGCACGCTGCGCGAGCTCGGCGTCGACGACCGGTACGTGACCCCGGTCGACTACCTGCCGACGCCGATCACCTTCTGCGAGATCTTCCCGCCGGACAACTTCCCGCTGTACTTCTACCGGTTCCCCAAGGCGCCGGACCTCGAGATCTTCCCGTCCGAGCTGGACCTGACCGCGATCCGGGACGCGAGCATCTACTGGTCCACCGTCACCGGACTGTCCGCCGAGCCCAGCCGCTCGGCGCACTTCGTCGCCTGGGAGGCGCGCGAACGCCGCCCGCTGACCGTGCTCGACCTCGACTACCGGCCGATGTTCTGGGCCGACCCGAGTGAGGCGCACGACCAGGTCAGCCGCGCGCTCGAGCACTGCACGGTTGCCGTCGGCAACCGTGAGGAGTGTGAGGTGGCGGTCGGCGAGACCGACCCGGACAAGGCCGCCCAGGCGCTGTTGGACCGCGGCCTCGACCTGGCGATCGTCAAGCAGGGCCCGAAGGGAACGCTGGCCCGCACCCGTGACGAGCGGGTCGAGGTGCCGCCGTTCCCGGTCGAGGTGGTGAACGGCCTCGGCGCCGGCGACGGCTTCGGCGGCGCGCTCTGCCACGGCCTGCTCGCGGGCTGGCCGCTGGAGAAGGTGATCCGGTTCGCCAACACGGCCGGCGCGATCGTCGCCTCCCGGCTCGAGTGCTCGACCGCGATGCCGACGGAGACCGAGGTCCTGAGTTTGCTGGGTGAGAAAGCATGAGCGACCCAGGCACGCAGCAGACCCTCACACCGACCGTCGCCGGCAAACCGGAAGCCCGCGGTGCCGGCCGACCGGTACGGCGACTCGACCAGTTGACCGAACTGCGGGTGCGGCATCCGGAGCGGATCACGGAGGCCTGGCAGCAGCGTCGCCGCCGTGAGCTGGTCGGCGCCGACGGACGCCTCCTGATCGTCGCGGCCGACCACCCCGCGCGGGGTGCGCTCGGCGTCCGCGGTGACCGGATGGCGATGGCCAGCCGGCCGGACTTGATCGACCGGCTGATGACCGCGCTGGAGCGTCCGGGGGTCGACGGTGTGCTCGCGACTCCCGACGTACTCGAAGACCTGCTGCTGCTCGGCGCGCTCGAGGGCAAGGTCGTCATCGGCTCGATGAACCGCGGTGGTCTGCAGGGCGCCGCGTTCGAGTTGGACGACCGGTTCACGGCGTACCGGACGGCCGAGGAGATCGCCGCTCGCCGGCTGGACGGCGGCAAGATGCTGACCCGGATCGACCTGGCCGACCCGGGCACGGTCGCCACGCTGGAGAGCAGCGCGGCCGCGGTCACCGGACTGGCCGAGCACAAGCTGATGGCGATGGTCGAGCCGTTCTGGTCGACGCGTACCGACGGCCGGGTGACGAACCTGCTCGACCCGGACTCGGTGATCAAGTCGATCCACATCGCCGCCGGGCTCGGCGCCACCAGCGCGTACACCTGGCTCAAGCTGCCGGTCGTGGACGACCTGGAGCGGGTGATGGAAGCGACGACGCTGCCGACGCTGCTGCTCGGTGGCGATCCCACCACTTCTCCCGAAGAAACGTACGCATCGTGGGGCAAGGCGCTCAGCCTTCCTTCCGTTCGTGGTCTTGTCGTCGGCCGGGCACTGCTGTTCCCGCCCGGCGGTGATGTGGCCGCCGCCGTCGACCGGGCCGCCGCACTCGTCCACGGAGGTGCCGCATGACAGAGTGGTTCAGGCCGGCCGGTACGACGGCACGCGACGGCTTCGAGGTGGTCGTGCGACCGGGTGAACAGGACTGGCACCACACCGGCCTGTCGATCCGCACGTTGCTCCCGGGCCAATCCGTCCAGATCGATACCGGCGACTGCGAGTACCTGGTCCTGCCGTTGAGCGGATCGGCCGAGGTGATCGTGGACGGCGAGACCGTCCCGCTCGGCGGCCGCGCCGACGTCTTCGCCGGCCCGACCGACCTCGCCTACGTTCCCCGCGGTACGACGATCGCCGTCGTCAGCGCCGGTGGTGCGCGCATCGCGTTTCCGCACGCCAAGGCGGCCAGCGACTACCCGTTCCGGCGGATCGGTGTCGAGCAGGTCGAGACCGAGCTACGCGGCGCGGGTGTCGCGTCCCGCCAGGTGCGGAACTTCGGCACTCCGGCCGTCCTCGACGCCGACTCGATCATCGCCTGCGAGGTGCTCACGCCGGCCGGCAACTGGTCGTCGTACCCGCCGCACAAGCACGACGAGCACAAGCCGGGCGAGGAGAGCGAGCTAGAGGAGATCTACTACTTCGAGCTGCAGCTGTCCGAGGACGCCCCGGAAGGGGTCAAGGGCAACGACCCGATCGGGTACCAGCGGGTGTATGGCACCGAGGACCGCCCGATCGACGTCCTCGCGGAAGTCCGCAGCGGGGATCTGGTGCTCGTGCCTCATGGGTGGCATGGTCCTGCGATGGCGCCTCCTGGTTACGACATGTACTACCTGAACGTGATGGCCGGCCCGGGGACCGAGCGCGCGTGGCTGATCAGCGACGACCCCCGCCACGGCTGGGTCCGCGACCTCTGGCCCACCCAGCGCATCGACCCCCGCCTCCCCTTCGGGACAAACCATGACTGAACGGTCGGGTGGAACAAGGTGGCCCAACCTCCCCGCACCGAGCGGAGTGAGCGGTGGGTGCTCTTCGGGACAAGCCATGACTGAACCAACGGCTCAGCTCGCCCTCCCCGCCCCAACCGGAGTAGGGAACGGACGGCTCTGGGCTGCTCGGTTCAACCTCCCCGCCCCGAGCGGAGCGAGGGGTGGGTGCTTTTCAGCTTTTGACTTTGTCTTCTGTCGGTTGATGGTGTGTGGAGGAGGACGGCGATGACGGTTCGTCTCACGGTTGCGCAGGCGTTGGTGCGGTTCCTGAGCGTCCAGTACTCGGAGCGCGACGGTCGGCGGCAGCGGTTGTTCGCCGGGTGCCTGGGCATCTTCGGGCACGGCAACGTGGCCGGCGTCGGTCAGGCGCTGCTGCAGGCCGAGCTCGAGGACCCGACGGCGCTGCCCTACATCCTGGCCCGCAACGAGCAGGCCATGGTGCACACCGCGTCCGCCTTCGCCCGCACCCGTGACCGGCTCCAGACCTACGCCTGCACGGCAAGCATCGGCCCGGGCTCGACCAACATGGTGACCGGCGCGGCCCTGGCGACGATCAACCGCCTTCCTGTTCTGCTCCTCCCTTCGGACGTGTTCGCAACCCGGGTGGCGACCCCCGTGCTGCAGGAGCTGGAGAGCTTCGGTGCCGGCGACGTCTCCGTCAACGACGCGTTCCGCCCGGTGTCGAAGTACTTCGACCGGATCTGGCGCCCCGAGCAACTGCCGTCGGCGCTGCTCAACGCCATGCGCGTGCTCACCGACCCGGTCGAGACCGGCGCCGTGACGCTGGCCTTGCCGCAGGACGTCCAGGCCGAGGCCTACGACTGGCCCGAGGAGCTGTTCGCTGAGCGCACCTGGTACGTCGCACGGCCGTTGCCGGAAGCATCAATTGTCGACAAGGCGGTAGATCTCCTACGGTCCGCGCAGCGGCCGCTCATCGTCGCCGGTGGCGGTGTGCACTACTCCGGCGCCGAGGAGGCGCTCCGCGAGTTCGCCGAGGCGACCGGCATCCCGGTCGCGGAATCTCAGGCAGGCAAGGGATCCCTGCGCTACGATCACCCGCAGGCGGTCGGCGCGGTCGGCTCGACCGGGACCACGGCGGCCAACACCCTCGCGCGCGACGCCGACGTCGTGATCGGCATCGGCACCCGGTACAGCGACTTCACGACGGCCTCGCGGACCGCCTTCCAGAACCCGGACGTGCGGTTCGTGAACATCAACGTGGCGCGTTTCGACGGTGGCAAGCATGCCGGCCTTCCTCTCGTCGCGGATGCCCGGGAAGCCCTTGTTTCGTTGAGATCCGCGCTCGGTGACTGGTCTGTGAGTGACCAGTACAGATCGTTGACGGCCATGCTCGCAACCCAGTGGGACGCGATTGTGGAAAACACCTACAACCCGCCGGCCGAGGTGACCGCGAAACTCGCCGAAGGCCTGCTGACACAGGGCGAAGTGCTCGGCGCGGTGAACGAATTGTCGGCGCCGTCTGATGTGGTGGTGTGCGCAGCCGGTTCGATGCCGGGTGACCTCCACAAGCTGTGGCGGACGCGCGACCCGAAGGGATACCACGTCGAGTATGGCTACTCCTGCATGGGATACGAGATCGCCGGCGGGATCGGCGTCCGGCTCGGCGCGCCCGACCGGGACGTGTTCGTCATGGTCGGCGACGGGTCGTACCTGATGATGTCGACCGAGCTCGTCACCGCGGTCCAGGAGAACGTGAAGGTCGTCGTCGTCCTGGTCCAGAACCACGGTTTCGCGTCGATCGGCGCGTTGTCGGAGTCGCTGGGTTCCCAGCGGTTCGGGACGGCGTACCGGCGCCGCAGCGGTGACGGACGCCTCGACGGCGACTACCTGCCGGTCGACCTGGCTGCGAATGTCCGCAGCCTCGGCGTCGACGTGATCGAGGTGCACGACCGCGCCGAGCTGGAGAAGGCGATCTTCACGGCGAAGGCGGCGGACGGCCCGATCGCGATCCACGTCAGCACGGATCCGCTGATCGGCGCCCCGGACAGCGAGTCCTGGTGGGACGTCCCGGTCAGCCAGGTGTCCGCTCTCGACTCCACGCAGGCCGCGGCGGCGTCGTACGAGGAGTCCAAGAAGGGCCAGCGCCCGTATCTGGCTCCCACCGAGGGGGATCGCTGATGGGCACGGTGAAGGTCGGCAGCGCGCCCGACTCGTGGGGTGTCTGGTTCGCGGACGACCCGCAGCAGACCCCCTGGGAGAGGTTCCTCGACGAGGTCGCGGCGGCGGGTTACACCCGGATCGAGCTTGGTCCGTACGGCTACCTGCCGACCGACCCTGCCAGGCTGAAGGAAGAGCTGGACAAGCGCGGCCTGACGATGACCGCCGGTACGACGTTCGAGCACCTGCACCGGCCGGGTTCGTGGGAGTCGACCTGGCGTGACGTGGCCAGGACCGCCGAACTGACCGCGGCGATGGGCGCCAAGCACCTGGTCGTCATCCCGTCGATGTGGCGGGACGGAGGCACCGGCGAGATCACCGAGCCCCGGCTCGACCGCGCGGGCCAGGCCGAGCACGGCCGGCAGGTCACCGAGCTCGGTCGCCGGCTCGCCGAGGAGTACGGGCTGAAGACGCAGTACCACCCGCACGCGGACGGCCACGTGGACACCCACGACACCGTCGAGGCCTTTCTCGAGGACACCGACGGCGCGTTCGTGAACCTGTGCCTCGACACCGGTCACATCAGCTACTGCGGCGGCGACAACCTCAAGCTGATCCAGGACCACCCGGACCGGATCGGCTACGTGCACCTCAAGCAGGTCGACCCGGCGATCCTGGCCGCCGTCGAGGCCGACGGGGTCGGCTTCGGCGAGGCGGTCAAGCGCGGCGTGATGTGCGAGCCGCCCAACGGCATCCCCGAGTTCCCGCCACTGCTGGACGCGCTGGCGGGACTTGAGGTGGACCTGTTCGCGATCGTCGAACAGGACATGTATCCCTGTCCGCCCGACGTCCCGCTGCCGATCGCGGAGCGGACGTTGACTTATCTGAGATCCCACGGGGGTGGCGTATCGATCTGACGGCCAGCAGAGTGTGCACTCTCTGGTCCCACGCAACACCGCGGAGTAATCCCGCGGATCGTCTGAAAGGCTGGTTGTAGTCATGGTTCGGTGGCAGAAGAAGTCGGCGGCGGTGGGGGCTGCGTTCGTGCTGGTCGCGGCGCTGGTCGCCTGCAGCTCGTCCGGCGGCAAGCAGGAGGAGCAGAGCTCCGGCGGCTCGGGGGGCAACGTGGCGGACACGCCACGGATGAAGGTCGCGTTCATCACGCACGCGGCGCCTGGTGACACCTTCTGGGACCTGGTCCGCAGAGGTGCCGAGGCCGCGGCGAAGAAGGACAACGTCGAACTGCAGTACTCCGCCGCGCCCGAGGGGGCCGACCAGGCCAACCTGGTGCAGACCGCGATCGACTCGAAGGTGGACGGGATCGCCGTCACCCTGGCGAAGGCCGACGCGATGCAGGCGAACGTGAAGAAGGCGGCGGACGGCGGCATTCCGGTGGTGGCGCTGAACGGCGGTATCGAGGCCTGGAAGCAGACCGGCGCGCTCGGCTACTTCGGCCAGGACGAGCGGATCGCGGGCCAGGCGGCCGGCGAGAAGCTGACCCAGCTCGGGGCGAAGAAGGCGGTCTGCGTCATCCAGGAGCAGGGCCACGTCGGGCTGGAGGCCCGGTGCCAGGGTGTGAAGGACAGGTTCCCGAACTCCGAGAAGATCTACATCACCGGCACGGACATGCCGGGTAGCACCACGACCATGACGTCGAAGCTGCAGCAGGACAAGAGCATCGACTACGTCGTCACCCTGGGCGCTCCGTTCGCGATGGCAGCGGTGCAGTCGGTCAAGGACTCGGGATCGAGTGCCAAGATCGGCACCTTCGACACCAACAAGGATCTGGTCGGCGCGATCAAGGACGGCTCGGTGCAGTGGGCCGTCGACCAGCAGCCGTACCTGCAGGGCTACCTCGCTGTGGACAGCCTGTGGCTCTACAAGACCAACGGCAACACCATCGGCGGTGGGCAGGCCACCCTGACCGGCCCGGCGTTCATCGACAAGGACAACGTGGCCTCGGTCGAGAAGTTCGCCGCCGCCGGGACGCGCTGAGGACCGGTCATGGCTTCCACACTGACGGCGCCGACGTCGGTTGACGACCGGGTCTCGCGCCGCTCGCTCGCAGCCCGGCTGCTCAGCCGGCCCGAGGTCGGATCGCTGGTCGGCGCCGCGGTCATCCTGGTCTTCTTCCTGATCGTGGCCGAGCCGTTCCGAAGCCCGGCCAACATCGGGACGGTCCTCTACCAGGCCGCGCTGATCGGCGTCATGGCCGTACCGGTGGCACTGCTGATGATCGGTGGCGAGTTCGACCTGTCCGCCGGTGTCGCGGTGACAACCTCCGGGCTGTTCGCGGGGCTGTTCGCCTACCAGTTCAGCGTCAACGTCTGGGTCGGCGTGCTGGTCGCGATGCTGGCGGCGCTCGCCGTCGGTGCCTTCAACGGCTGGCTGCTGATGCGGACCGGCCTGCCGAGCTTCCTGGTCACGCTGGGGACGTTCTTCATCCTGCAGGGCCTGAACCTCGCGATCACCCGGCTGCTGTCCGGCCAGGTCTCGTCGAACTCGATCAGCGACATGGACGGGTTCGAGTCGGCGAAGGCGGTGTTCGCGTCCGAGTTCTCGATCGGCTCGGTCAACATCAAGATCCTCGTCGTCTGGTGGATCCTGTTCGTGGTCGCCGGCAGCTGGGTGCTGCTGAAGACGAAGATCGGCAACTGGATCTTCGCCGTCGGCGGTGACGCGGCCGCGGCCCGGGCCGTCGGTGTGCCGGTGAAGCGGGTCAAGATCGGACTGTTCATGACCGTCGGCTTCTTCGCGTGGTTCTCCGGAATGCACCTGCTCTTCACCCAGAGCAGCGTGCAGTCCGGTGAGGGAGTCGGCAAGGAGTTCATCTACATCATCGCGGCGGTGGTCGGTGGCTGCCTGCTGACCGGCGGCTACGGGTCCGTGGTCGGGTCGGCGATCGGTGCGCTGATCTTCGCCATGACCCAGCTCGGTGTCGTGTACGCCGGGTGGAACGCGGACTGGTTCAAGGCGTTCCTGGGCGTGATGTTGCTCCTCGCAACGATCGTGAACCTGGTCGTGAAGAGAAGGGCGGACCTGCGATGACCACCACCGACAAGTTCGCGGAAGAGGCCGCGACCAGCCCGACCACACCGGTGGTGCAACTGGAGGACGTCGGCAAGAGCTACGGCAACGTGCACGCGTTGCGCGGGGTCTCGCTGTCGGTCCGGCAGGGTGAGATCACCTGTGTGCTGGGCGACAACGGCGCGGGCAAGTCGACGCTGATCAAGATCATCGCCGGCCTGCACGAGCACACCGACGGGACTCTGTCGGTGAACGGCGAGGAGCGCCGGTTCAGCTCGCCGCGCGAGTCGCTGGACAGCGGGATCGCCACGGTCTACCAGGACCTGGCACTGGCCCCGCTGATGTCGGTCTGGCGGAACTTCTTCCTCGGCAACGAGATCACGAAGCGCCCGTTCGGCCGGCTCGACGACCGCAAGATGAAGCGGATCGCCGACGAGGAGCTGACCAAGATGGGGATCTCGATCCCCAACCTGGAACAGCCGGTCGGCATGCTGTCCGGCGGCCAGCGCCAGTGCATCGCGATCGCCCGGGCGATCTACTTCGGCGCCAAGGTGCTGATCCTGGACGAGCCGACCGCCGCGCTCGGCGTGAAGCAGTCCGGGGTGGTGCTGAAGTACATCGTCAAGGCCCGCGACGCCGGGCTGGGCGTCGTGTTCATCACCCACAATCCGCACCACGCCTACCTGGTGGGCAACCACTTCGTGGTGCTGAAGCTGGGCCGGGTCGCGCTCGACACGCACCGGGCCGACATCACGCTGGCGCAGCTGACCAACGAGATGGCCGGTGGTTCGGAGCTGGAGGCCCTCAGCCACGAGCTCCGTGGTGTCGACCCCGAGCTCGTCGCCGAACCCCACGACCGGCCGGGAGGAATCTGAGCACGCGGACGACGCAGGGTCGGCGCCAAGGCCCCGGCCCTTGCGTCCCGCCGCACGGCGGGAGGCACAAGCGATCGCCGTACAGCGGGAACCACGGCAGCTCGTCGGATGCG
>NZ_JBSFBL010000041.1:0-65850 GCF_053592935.1 Kribbella sp. NPDC002412 | reverse complement strand
ATGACGGGAGGTGGCGGGGGATCGTGGTACGGCGGGAAGCGTGGCGGCTCGTCGGATGACGGGAGGTGGCGGGGGATCGTGGTACGGCGGGAAGCGTGGCGGCTCGTCGGACGGCGGGAGGTGGCGGCTCGTCGGGCGGTGGGAGGCGGCGGGAGGGCGCCGTACACGGCAGGGACTGGGAGCGAGAGAAGGTGGAGATGCGGGATCTGAGGGTCGGGATCGTCGGGGTCGGGATGATGGGCGCGGACCATGCCGAGCGGGTGGCGCGCCGGATCTCCGGCGCCCGCCTGGTCGCGGTGTCGGACCCGGACACGGATCGGGCCGGCGCGCTGGCCGCGTCGTTCGGCGAGGTCCGGGTGATCGACGACCCGCTGGCGCTGATCGGCGACGCCGAGGTCGACGCGGTGATCATCGCGTCCCCCGGGTTCGCCCACGCCGAGCAGCTGACGGCCTGCCTGGAGCACGCCAAGCCGGTGCTGTGCGAGAAGCCGCTGACCATGGACGCGGAGTCGTCGCTGCGCGTGGTCGAGGCGGAGCACAAGCTCGGCAAGCAGCTGATCCAGGTCGGTTTCATGCGCCGCTTCGACCCGGAGTACGCCGCGCTGAAGGAGCTGCTCGACTCCGGCGAGCTCGGCCGCACGCTGCTGCTGCACAACGTGCACCGGAACAAGACCGTCCCGGCGACATTCCGCAGCGAAATGATCGTGCGCGACTCACTGGTGCACGAGGTCGACGTCGCGCGCTGGCTGTTCGACGACGAGATCGCCCGGATCACCGTGCACGCGCCGAGGCCGAGCGGGCTGGTCGGCGAGGGGGTCCAGGACCCGCAGCTCGCGGTGTTCGAGATGGCGAACGGCGCGATGGCCGACGTCGAGGTGTTCGTGAACTGCCAGGTCGGGTACGAGGTCCGGTGTGAGGCGGTCGCCGAGAAGGGCAACGCGACCATCGGCCTCGGGGTCGACGTGCTCACCCGGCGGGCCGGACACTGGGGTGGTGCGGTGCCGGACGACTTCCGGGTCCGGTTCGGGCTCGCGTACGACCTGGAGCTCCAGCGCTGGGTGGACGCGGTGGCGAAGGGCACGATCGACGGCCCGGCGGCCTGGGACGGCTACGCCGCCGCCGCGGTCTGCACCGCCGGCGTCCGCTCCCTGCAGGAGGGGCGCCCGGTGGAGGTGGAGATGGTTCCGAGAAGCGAGGTGCTCGGGTGACACGGCGCAGTGTCTGGAGAGCACAGTCCAGCGGGGAAAGATCAACGAACGAGGGATGCGGTTGTGAGTACTGAGCGAATCACCCATTTGATCGGCGGGGCCCCGTGGACCGGGGTCTCGGAACGCACCAGCAAGGTCTACAACCCGGCGACGGGTGAGGTCACCGGCGAGCTGGACCTGGCCTCGGCGGCGACGGTCGACGAGGTGGTCAAGGTCGCCCACGACGCGTCCAAGGCCTGGGGCCGGACGTCGCTGACCAAGCGGGCCCAGGTGCTGTTCGCGTTCCGCGAGCTGCTGAACGCGAACAAGGAGAAGGTCGCCGCGCTGATCACCGCCGAGCACGGCAAGGTGCTGTCGGACGCGCTCGGCGAGGTGACCCGCGGCCAGGAGGTCGTCGAGTTCGCCTGCGGGATCCCGCACCTGCTGAAGGGCGGCTTCAGCGAGAACGTGTCGACCAACGTCGACGTGTACTCGATCCGCCAGCCGCTCGGCGCGGTCGCGGTGATCTCGCCGTTCAACTTCCCGGCCATGGTGCCGCTCTGGTTCGTCCCGATCGCGGTTGCCTGCGGCAACAGCGTGGTGATCAAGCCGTCCGAGAAGGACCCGTCCGCGGTCAACGCGGTCGCCGCGCTGTGGAAGGAAGCCGGCCTGCCGGACGGCGTCGTGAATGTCGTGCACGGCGACAAGGAGGCGGTCGACCGGCTGCTCGAGCACCCGGACATCAAGGCCGTCTCGTTCGTCGGATCGACGCCGATCGCGAAGTACGTCTACGAGAACGGCACGAAGAACGGCAAGCGGGTGCAGGCGCTGGGCGGCGCGAAGAACCACATGGTGGTGCTGCCGGACGCCGATCTCGACCTGACCGCCGACGCCGCGGTCAACGCCGGCTTCGGCTCGGCGGGTGAGCGCTGCATGGCGATCTCCGCGCTGATCGCGGTCGAGCCGGTCGCCGACGACCTGATCGGCAAGATCAAGGAGCGGATGGCCCAGCTGCGCACCGGCGACGGGACCCGCGGCTGCGACATGGGCCCGCTGGTCACCGGCGAGCACCGCGACAAGGTCGTCGGGTACGTCGAAGCCGGAGTCGAGGCCGGCGCCGAGCTGGCGGTGGACGGTCGCGAAGGCCCGTTCGACGGGGCCGACGACGGCTTCTGGCTGGGCCCGACGCTGTTCGACAAGGTCACCCCGGACATGTCGATCTACACCGACGAGATCTTCGGCCCGGTGCTGTCGGTCGTCCGGGTCCCGTCGTACGACGCCGCGCTCGACCTGGTGAACTCGAACCCGTACGGCAACGGGACCGCGATCTTCACCAACGACGGTGGCGCCGCGCGCCGGTACCAAACCGAGGTCGAGGTCGGCATGGTCGGCGTCAATGTGCCGATCCCGGTGCCGATGGCCTACTACTCGTTCGGCGGCTGGAAGAACTCGCTGTTCGGCGACACCCACGCCCACGGCACCGAAGGCGTCCACTTCTTCACCCGCGGCAAGGTCGTGACGTCCCGCTGGCTCGACCCGTCCCACGGCGGGCTCAACCTGGGCTTCCCGACCCACGACTGACCAGGCTGGGCGCGTCAGCCCTCGTCGAGCAACTCGGCGAGGGCTGACGCGGCTGCGGAGTCGAGGTGGCCGTGGAGGAGTTCGACCCGGTGCACAAGGCGCGGGGCGTCGACAGCCACCGCGCGTACGCCGGCCGGCACCGGGACGGATGCGGGCAGTACGGCGAGGCCGTGGCCAGCGGCGACTAGTTCGAGCAGCGTGAGGAGGTCGGCGCCGGTGTAGGTAAGGGCTGCCCGCAGGCTGTCGGTCTCGACGGCGGCGCGTAGCTCGTCGAGTGGTGCGCTGACCGCGGGTGCGTCGATCCACCGGGCGTCGACCAACGCCGGCAAACCGAGCCGTTTGCGACCGGCCAGTGGATGGTCGGCCGGCAGGATGACGACGAGCTTGTCCTGCGCGACTGCCGACGTACTGAGCAAGCCGACGTCTGGCAGGCGCAGCGGATCGCTCGGTGCGGCGATCCCGTCGATCAAGCCGAGGTGATACGTCCCGGACGCCACGCCGCGGGCGACTTCGTCCCGGTGGGCCACCTCGAAGGTGACCGCGATCCCGGGGCGGTCCTGCCTGAGCTGGGTCAGCGCCCGCGCGACCCGGGTCGTCCCGGCCAGGGGAGTGGCGGCGAAGACGATCGATCCCGGTGGCTCACCGACCACCCGCCGTACGTCGGCCTGGGCTGCCTCGATGCGGAGCAGGATCGCGCCGGCGTGTTCGAGCAGCCGCTCGCCCGCCGGGGTCGGCGCCACCGGACGGCGCGTCAGCAGGGCAGCTCCGACCGAGTTCTCCAACGTCGCGATGTGCTGCGAGACGGCCGACTGCGTGTAGCCGAGCTCGGCCGCCGCGGCCGAGAAGGAGCCACTCGTCGCCACCGCGATGAACGTGCGGAGCAGATGCGGATCCACGAGGATCAGTATCGCTTATCGACCATGCAGAGATCATCGTTGGCGCTGATCGGGGCCGAACGCGCAGGATGAACCCATGACCACCCACGCGTACTCCGCCCGGATCGCCCTGGTCGGCGATCGCTCGCCGCACGTCCGGTCCCACCAGCGGGTGCCGGTGGTGCTCGACCGGCTGCGCGAGCGGGAAGGGCTCGACCTGGATGTGTACTGGGTGCCCACCGACGAGGTCGACGCGATGGAGTCGTTCGACGGGATCTGGGTGCTGCCGGGCAGCCCGTACCGTAGCGAGGCCGGCGCGATCAGCGCGATCCGGACGGCCAGGGTGCAGGACATCCCGTTCCTGGGGACCTGCGGCGGCTTCCAGCACACGATGCTCGAGTACGCGCGCAACGTCTGCGGCGCGACCGCCGTCCAGCACGCCGAGAACGAGCCCGACGCGGACGACCTGCTGATCGTCCCGCTGGCCTGCTCGCTCGACGGTCACGAGGCCACGGTCGAGGTGCGGCCCGGCACGTTGGCCGGTCGGTTGCTCGGCGCGGAGCGGTCCACCGAGCGCTACCACTGCTCGTACGGGCTCGATCCGTCCCGGCAGAGCCTGCTCGAGGAGCACGGGCTCGTCTTCAGCGCGTACGACGCGGAGGGCGCGCCGCGGATCGCCGAGCTACCGCAGCACCCGTTCTTCCTGGTGACGCTGTTCCAGCCCGAGCTGTCCGGCGACGGCACGCGACCCCACCCGTTCATCCAGGCGTTCGCGCACGCCGCCGCCAAGCGAGCTCAGCGGTCCGAGCCCGCTCAGGTCTCCGAGCCCGCTCAGGTCTCCGAGCGGGCTCAGATGTCCGAGACGGGCCGCGGAAGCATCCCGGCGTCGCGGTAGCAGGCGTCGATCAGCTCCATCGTCGCCAGCGCGTCGTCCGCGTCGGTGAGCACCGGCGCACCGTTGCGGATCGCCCCCGCGAACGCCTCCAGCTGGTACGTGTACGACGTACGCGTGCCGAGGTGCTCGACCCAGGTGTCTTCCTTGGTGGTCACGATCACCCGGTCGTCGTTCTGCGGCAGCACGAAGAACGGCGCGAACGCCTCACCACGACTGCCGACCACCTTCAGGCTGAACTCGACGTTCTCCGCGGCCATGCTGGTCCGGACCGCTCCGGTCGCACCGCTCGGGAACTCGAGGTCGGCGTTGAGCCACTCGTCCACCCCGGGCAGGCGCTTGCGCTCACCGGCCCGGGCGCTGATCAGCTTCGGCGCGCCACCGGCGTACGGCGCCAGCATCCGCTGCGCGTGGATCGCGTAGCAGCCGACGTCCATCACGGCGCCGCCGGCGAGCGGCAGCGACCAGCGCGGGTCGGCGTCCGGCGGTGGGGGCATCACCATGGTCGCCTCGACGTGCTGCAGGTCGCCGAGCTCACCCTTGGCGAGCAGCTCCTGCAGCCGGCGCATCACCGGGTGGTAGGCGTAGTGGAACGCCTCCATGAAGACCACGCCGTGCTCGCGGACCGCGTCCCGGACCTGGACCGCCTCGGCCGCGTTGCTGGCCGACGGCTTCTCGGTCAGCACATGCTTGCCCGCGGCAATCGCCCGCAGGTTCCACGGCCCGTGCAGGCCGTTGGCGAGCGGGTTGTAGATCGCGTCGACCTCGGGGTCGTCGAGCAAGTCCTGGTACGACGCGTGCACCCGTTCGACCTGGTGTTCCGCCGCGAACGCCTCGGCCCGGTCGCCGTCCCGGGCGGCCACCGCGACCAGCCGGGCGCCGGTCAGCCGGGCCGGCTCGACGATCGCCCGGCCGGCGATCCGGGCAGCCCCGAGAATCCCGATACGCAGCGGTTCCATGCCTTCTCCTTCGATGGGCGGCCGTACGGGCGGCGTACAGCAGTCGTCTGAGTGGCGCGTTCCGCCGGTAAGGGTAGCCTTCGGCGCGCCCGGCGAACGCGCCATCCTGCCTGACGACCGCGTCCTTGCGACACCACCTGCCCGTGATCCGGACCGCGTTCATCCAAGATTCACCTATCTGATATCGGGTCAGTCGGTCAACCGCCGGGTGCGGTGTTCGGTCAGGGCCTGCTCCAGCTGCTCGGGTGTCCACGCCTCGATCACGGCCTGGCGCAGTACGTCGGCCTGAGACAGCGGAGCGAGTCCGCCGATCGGCTGGTCGCGGTCCAGATTGGTCGGGAAGGCGTAGCCCTCGGCGGTGGCGGCGATGACGTTGCCGGCGCCCTCCGGGTCCTGCTTCGCCAGTCGAAGCAGGGCAGGGTAGACCGCCGACACCATCCGGGCCCGGTCGATGCTCTCCATCGCGCGGCCGAAGGCGGACGAGACCTGCAGCAGGTTCGCCATCCGCTTGATGTCCGTCGAGTGGTTGCTGCCGGCCGCGTGGAAGAGCGCGGGGTTGAAGAACACGGCGTCGCCCTTCTCCAGCGGCAGCTGCACGTGGTTCGCCACGAAGTAGTCCGAGAACTCGGGCCGCCGGTACGCCAGGTAGCCGAGCTCGTACTTCTGCGAGTGCGGCAGGTACAGGGTCGGCCCGGACTCCACCGGCATGTCGCAGTGCGCCACGGCGCCCTGCAGCGTCAGCACGGACGACAGCCGGTGCACATGAGCCGGGTACTGTGCGGCCACCTCGTCGGACTGGAATCCGAGGTGGTAGTCGCGGTGCACCGTCTGGCCCTCGCCGCCCGGGTTCACCACGTTCACCTGCGAGGTCACCTGGTACGCCGGTCCGAGCCAAGCCGTCGCGACCAGCGCGAGCAGGTCGTTGGCGTAGTAGGCGGCGAACACCTCGGGCGCCCCGACGGCCAGCTTCTCCAGCGCGTTCCAGACCCGGTCGTTGGCGCCCGGCTTGGCGAAGTGGTCGCCGGCCGCGGCGCCCGACCTGTGCTGCTCGTCGATCAGCCGGTTGAACTCGGCTGTCGTCGCGTCGACCACCTCGTTGCCAAAGGCACCCTTCAGGACGACGATGCCGGGTCCGGCGCCGAAAGCGGTGGCGAACTCGGACTGCACGGCCCGCGGATCCGCGCTCCGAATCCGCTCGGCGTCGTACACCGGGACCTGGTGCTCGATCCGGGTCGCGTGCCGGTAGTCGGCGGCGTCGGTCTGCTCCTTGAGGACGGTCAGCAGATCGTCCAGGCGGACGTCGCCGGGGTTCAGCCAGGTCATCGGGGTGACTCCTTCTCCTGCTCGCCGGTGTTGTTCTAGCGTGGTGGTTTCCTGATGGGTTTGGAATCCCCTGAATCCGTCAAAAAGCCGTCATTTCAGGCTTGGGGAGGACCGATGGCACGTGAGCACCGGGTCCGCGACATCGCGGTCCAGGCCGGGCTGAGCGAGACGACCGTCGACCGGGTGCTGAACGCCCGGGCCGGGGTCAGCGCCCGCGCGCGCCGGCAGGTCGAGCAGGCGATGCACGACCTGGACCGGCAGGCGACCCAGATCCGGCTCGGCGGCCGCACGCTGGTGATCGACCTGGTCATGCAGGCGCCCAGCCGGTTCTCCGGCGCGGTCCGTACGGCGCTCGAAGCCGCACTACCCGGTCTCCGTCCGGCCGTCCTGCGAGCCCGGTTCGACTTCAGTGAGACCGCATCCGCCGCCGACGTGGTGGCGTCACTGGAGAAGGTCCGCAAGCGCGGTTCACAGGGTCTGATCCTGAAGGCGCCGGACGAGCCCGAGGTGGCCGAGGCCGTCGACAAGCTGGTTGCCTCAGGCATCCCAGTCGTCACGCTGGTGACCGACCTGCCGAGCAGCCGCCGCCTCGCGTACGTCGGTATCGACAACCGGGCCGCCGGTGCGACCGCGGCGTACTTCCTCACTCAGTGGCTGGGTGACAGCCCGGGCAGTGTGCTCGTCACGTTGAGCCGGGGATCGTTCCGTGGCGAGGAGGAGCGCGAGATGGGCTTTCGCTCCACGCTTCGTCGGCTGGCGCCCGGGCGCGCCGTCGTCGAGCTGGCCGAGACGGACGGGCTCGACACCACCATCCATGGGCAGGCGCTGGCGGCGTTGACCGCGGACGCGAGTATCAACGCGGTCTATTCCATCGGCGGCGGCAACCGGGCCATCGTCCAGGCGTTCGCCGACCTCGAGCGCCCGTACCGCTGCTTCGTTGCCCACGACCTCGATGCCGACAACCTGGCGCTGCTGCGGTCCGGGGCGCTGTCCGTCGTACTGCATCACGACCTGCCCACCGACCTGCACCGGGCGTGTCAGCATCTCCTGCACGCGCAGCGGCTGCTGCCCAACGTCCTGAGTACGCCGAGCAACCTGCAGCCGATCACGCCGTACAACGTCCCCTAAGTCGTCTTGCGCGTGAGCAGGTCCGGGCTGGTGATGACCTCCTGGGGCGACTCGTGGTCTGCTCGGGTCGCGAGGTCAAGCGCGGCGGCTGCCAGCCGGTCGGCGTTCTGGGCGATGGTCGACAGCTGGATGTGGTCGAGACGGGACGGCGTGGAGTCGTCGTACCCGATGAGCGCGACGTCCTCCGGGACCTGGCGGCCGCTCTCCCGCAGCGCGTGCAGCAGCCCGATTGCACACGCATCGTTGAACGCGGCAACCGCGGTGACATCGCGCGGCAGCTCCTGCGCCGCTGTCGCACCGGCAGCCTCGGTCAGCCCGCCCGGAATGACCACAGACGTCAGTCCGGCCCGTCGCATGGTCTGCACATAGGCGGTACGGCGCTCTGCCGCACCAGGAGCACGTGCACCGTCCACATGGGCGATGCGGGTGTGCCCGAGCGACAGCAGGTGCTCCACAGCCAGACGCGACCCCGCAGCGTCGTCGGTGCGCACTACGTGCACGCCAGCGGCTCGCACCTTCCGAGCGAGGACAACAGTCGGCTGCGCCTCTGCCAGCGCGGTCAACGCGGCTGGCGATGACGTAGGGCCGAGCAGGACGAGTGACTCGCAGCGGTAGTCCAGCAGCGACTGCACCGCAGCCTTCTCGCCGCGGCTACCGGTGACAGCGCTCAGGGTGAGGCTGTAGCCCAGCGCCTCGGCTGCTGGGTACAAAGCCTCGACCAGGTCGCCGTGGAAGGGGTAGCGGACGTCGAAGGCCACGCCGATGAGTCGAGTGCGCTGCCTGCTGCCGAGCAGCCGGGCCCGGTGGTCGGGGCGGTAGCCGAGCTCGTCGCCGGCCGCGAACACCCGGGCCCGGGTCTCGTCGCTCGCGCCCGGCACGTTGCGGTAGACGATCGAGACGAGGGCGCGGGACACACCGGCGCGGGCCGCGACGTCCTCCATCGTCGGTCGGGGGCTCATCTCACCTGCTTTCCTGGGGTCTTGACCCAGACCATCAAAGCAGTGTTCGCTATGTCCTGACTAGAGCGCTCTAGTAGCAGTCGGCTGAAAGGGTGGGACATGCGCAAGGACCATGGGCTGCGGGTGGTGCGGCTCGGCCTGATCGGCGCCGGGCGGATCGGGACGATGCATGCCGGGAACATCGCCCGGCACGTCCCCGGAGCCGAGCTCACCGCGGTCGCCGACACCAGGCCGGAAGCGGCCCAACGACTGGCGGGGAAGTACGACGCCGATGCGCGCGACGTCGACGGGGTGATCAAGGACCCTGAGATCGACGGTGTCGTGATCACGTCGATCGCGGCTGCGCACGAGGAGCTGATCGTGCGCGCGGCCGAGGCCGGCAAGCCGGTCTGGTGCGAGAAGCCGGCCTCGCTGACGCTGGCGGAGATGGACCGCGCGATCGCCGCGACCGAGCAGGCCGGGGTCGCCTTCCAGGTCGGCTTCAACCGGCGCTTCGCCCGCGACTTCGCTGCGGCGCGCGAGACGATCGAGGCCGGCGGGATCGGAACGCCGCAGTTGATGCGATCGATCACCCGCGACCCGGGCCGGCCCGAGGGCCTGGGGACAGCGGCCGCCGGGATCAGGCCGTGGACGATCTTCCGCGAGACGCTGATCCACGACTTCGACACGCTGCTCTGGCTCAACCCGGGCGCGCAACCGGTCGAGGTCTACACGAAGGCGGATGCGCTGGTCGCCCCGCAGTACAAGGAGAACGGATTGCTCGACACCGCGGTCGTGGTGATCACGTTCGACAACGGCGCGATCGCGACGGCCGAGGCGAACTTCTCCGCGCTGTACGGGTACGACGTTCGCGGTGAGGTGTTCGGGAGCAAGGGCATGGTGGTGGCCGGGCGGCACGCGAGCAGCCCGATGGTGCACTACGACGTGAGCGGATTGCATCAGGCCACGGCACGGAGCGACGAGGAGATGTTCCGGGACGCCTACATTCTGGAGCTCGCCGAATTCGCCGAGGTCGTTCGCGGGAACGCCGTACCGCCGGTGACCGGTGTGGATGCGCGGAATGCGTTGCGGGTTGCGCTGACGGCGATGGCGTCGTACCAGGAAAACCGTCCGGTGCAGGTCGGGGAGATCGGATGAGGCTCGCCGTCTGCGCCGAAATGGTGTTCACCGAGCTGCCGTTCCTGGAGCGGGTGGAACGCATTCACGCGGCCGGATTCGACGTCGAGCTGTGGAACTGGACGTCCAAGGACATCGCGGCCCTGCAGAAGACCGGCGCCGTTTTCTCGTCGATGACCGGATATGTCGGCGGGTCGCTGACGCACGATCAGGACCGGCTGCTGGAAACCGCGGAAGAGTCCATCCAGGTCGCGCTCGAGCTCGGTTGTCCCAGGCTCAATCTGCACGGCACCGAGCTCGACGGTCGTGGATTGCCGGTGCGGCCGCAGTACGAGGTCAGCGGGGAGATGTGGCTGACGGCCGCGCGGACGCTGGAAAAGCTGGCGGAGCTCGCGGAGCGGTACGACGTGATGTTCGTGCTGGAGAATCTGAACGCCGAGGTCGACCACCCCGGGGTGCCGTTCGGGAAAGCCGCCGACACGCTCGCGCTGGTGAAAGCCGTCGACCACCCGCGGCTTCGGCTGATGCTGGACCTGTATCACGCGCAGATCGGCGAGGGAAACCTGATCGAACTGATCGGCAAGGCGTTTCCGTACCTCGGTGAGATCCAGGTGGCCGATGTGCCGGGACGCTGCGAACCGGGCACCGGCGAGATCAACTACCCGGCGATCGCGGCCGCGCTGCGAAAGCATGGATATGACGGCACGGTCGGGCTGGAGGCGTTCGCGTCGGGCGAGAGCGAGCTGGCGTTGCGGCGTTTCCGGGACGCGTTCACAAACGCAGAGATCTGATCAAATCAGGGTGGTGGGTCGACGGATCAGGGGGAAGCCTTCAGGATGTGCGCATGAGTACCGTGCAGGTCCAGGTGGATAGGAGTAGCCGCACGCCGTTGCATGTGCAGTTGGCACAGCAACTGGAGGCGGCGATTCAGAGTGGGGAGTTGCCGGTCGGATCGCGGCTGAGCAACGAGGTGGACCTGGCCGAGGCGTACGGGCTGAGCCGGCCGACAGTGCGGCAGGCGATCGCGCGGCTGGTCGACCAGGGACTGCTGGTGCGCAAGCGCGGCGTCGGCACGCAGGTGGTGGGGAACTCGGGTCAGGTACGCCGCTCCCTTGAGCTGACCAGCCTGTACGACGACCTGGCTGCGGCGCATCGCAAGCCGGAGACCGAAGTACTGCGCTTCGGCATCGCTCCAGCGACCGCTGAGGTCGCCACTGCCCTGCAGATCGAGCAGGGCGACCGGGTGCTGCGGCTGGAGCGACTGCGGCGAGCGGATGGCGAGCCGCTCGCCCTGATGCGCAACTGGCTGCCGCCGGAGCTTCTGGAGACCGACCCGGCCACGCTGGCCGAGCGCGGTCTGTACTCGCTGCTGCGCGCCGAGGGAGTGCGGCTGAAGGTGGCGCACCAGACCATCTCCGCACTGCCTGCCACCACCGAGCAGGCGCGCTTGCTGGCCGAGGAGCCGGGCGTCCCGTTGCTCGCCACCACCCGGATCACGTACGACGACCACGGTCAGCCGGTCGAGTACGGGTCGCACCTGTTCCGCGCCAGCCGCTACGCGTTCGAGCACACGCTGGTCCATCGCTGAGGGTTATCCACAGGCTGTAGTGACCGGGTGGCGCCGGGTGCTCCCCGCTTGAAAGTATGGTCGCGCATGGTGATCGAGTGGTTGCCAGACGGGACATACGGGGAGACCGATGACAGCCGACAGACTCGCCACGCGCCGGTCCGGCTGGGACGGCGTCGTCGAGGTGATCGACGCCCAGGTGCGCGACGTCGTACGCCGCGAAGGCATCGATCCGCTCCGTGACCCGGCCGCGGTCGACCGCATCGTCGCGACAGTGGTCCGGGAGTACGACGAACGCAGCCTGACCGGCGTGGTCCCACCGATCGGCGACCTCGAGGCGGTCAGCCGTGAGGTGCACGACCGCGTCGCCGGCTTCGGCCCGCTGCAGCGGTACCTGGACGACCCGGCTGTCGAAGAGATCTGGATCAACGAGCCGTCGCGGGTGTTCATCGCCCGGGACGGGCGGCACGAGCTGACCACGACCGTGCTGACCGAGGAGGAGGTCAGCGACCTGGTCGAGCGGATGCTGAAGTCGACCGGCCGGCGGATCGACGTGTCGCAGCCGTTCACCGACGCGCGGTTGCCGGACGGGAGCCGCGTGCACGTCGTGCTCGGCGGCATCACGTACAAGCACGCGGCGATCAACATCCGGAAGTTCACGGTCCGGGCGACGCGGTTGAGCGATCTCGTCGCGCTCGGGTCGCTGACACCGCACGCGGCCGCGGTTCTGGACGCGGCTGTCGCGGTCGGGCTGAACATCCTGGTCTCCGGCGGGACGCAGGCCGGCAAGACGACGATGCTGAACGCGTTGGCCGGCTCGATCCCCGGGAGCGAGCGGGTGATCAGCTGTGAAGAAGTCTTCGAGATCAAGCTGCCGATTCCCGACTGGGTGTCGATGCAGACCCGGCAGGCCGGGCTCGAGGGGACCGGAGAGGTTCGGCTGCGCGACCTCGTCAAGGAGTCGCTGCGGATGCGCCCGTCGCGGGTGATCGTGGGCGAGGTTCGCGGTGAAGAGTGCCTGGACCTGCTGCTCGCGTTGAACAGCGGGTTGCCCGGGATGTGCACGATCCACGCGAACTCGGCGCGCGAGGCGCTGACGAAGATGTGCACGTTGCCGTTGCTGGCCGGCGAGAACATCGGTTCGCGGTTCGTGTTGCCGACAGTGGCCGGGTGCGTGGATCTCGTCGTACATCTGGGCATCGGGGCGGACGGGCAGCGGCGGGTGCGGGAGATTGTGGCGGTCAGCGGGCGGATCGAGGAGCAGGCGATCGAGACGGAGACGTTGTTCGGCACGTACGAGGGGACGTTGCGGCGGGCCGAGGGGCATCTGCCGCATCCGGAGCGGTTCCAGCAGGCCGGGTACAACGTGGCTGGGTTGCTCACCGAGTTGCCGCGCGGGGTGAGCTGATGGGGCTGCTGCTGGGGTTGTTCTTCGGGATCGGTCTGTTGCTGATCATCTGGACGTTCGTGGCGCCTGCGGATGAGCAGTCGGCCGGCGACGGCCGGTTGATCTCGCGCAGCCGGGAGCTGCTCGCGAGTGCCGGCGTCGAGGGTGTGACGCCTGGCGCGTTCATCGGTGCGTGCGTGATCACGGGCGTGGTCGGCGGTGTGCTGATGTTCGTGGTGTCGGGCGCTTGGCCGGTTGGTGCGGTGTTCGGGTTGATGGCGGGGTGGTTGCCGGTTGCGCTGTTGCGGAGCCGGGCGCGGAGGCGGCTCGCGGAGTTCCGTGAGCTGTGGCCGGATGTGGTGGACAACATCGCGTCGGCGGTTCGGGCCGGGCTGTCGCTGGCGGAGGCGTTGGCCCAGGTGGGTGAGCGGGGGCCGTTGCCGTTGCGCGAGCCCTTTCGGCGCTTCGGGGCGGACTATGCGTCGACGGGACGGTTCGCGGACTCGCTCGACCGGTTGAAGGCGCGGCTGGCGGATCCCGTCGGCGACCGCGTGGTCGAGGCGCTGCGGATCGCCCGCGAGGTCGGCGGTGGTGATCTCGGCCGGTTGCTGCGCTCGCTGTCGACATTCCTGCGCGACGACGCTCGTACCAGGTCCGAACTGGAGTCTCGCCAGTCCTGGTCCGTCAACGGCGCTCGCGTGGCGGTCGCCGCTCCCTGGCTGGTCCTGGCACTTCTGTCCTTTCAGGGCGACGTCATCCAGCGCTACAACACTCCGGTCGGGGCCCTCATCATCGCCACCGGTGCCCTGGTCTGCCTCCTCGCGTACCGCCTGATGCTCCGCATCGCTCGCCTCCCCACGCCCGAAAGGGTCCTCCGATGAACGGTGGACGGTGGTTGCCGTGAGCCCGATGGTGTTGGGGGCTGTGCTGGGTGGGGTGTTCGGGCTCGGGCTGCTTGTGGTGGTACGGCGGTTGCCGTTCCTGCGGAAGCCGCCGGTGGATGAGCGGGTCGGGCCTTACCTGCGGGATCTCGGCGGCGGCGAGGTGTTTCTCGGGGTGGCCGACTCCGGGTCGCCGTTCTACGCGATCCTGCGGTTGTTCGGGCCGACGCTGCGGGCGGGCGCGACCCGGCTGGAGCGACTGCTCGGCGGAGCGGGCTCGATCCGCCGTCGGCTCTCGCGTGCGGGGATCGACCGGACGGTCGAGGAGTTCCGGATCGAACAGTTGCTGTGGGGGACCGCCTGCTTCGGCTTCGGGCTGGTCGTCTCGATCGTCGCGCTGGCTGTCGGCGCCGGGAACCCGGTCGGCATGCTCCTGTTCTGCGCCCTGCTCGGCGTGATCGGAGTGCTTGCCCGCGACACCTATCTGACCACGCAGGTACGGCGACGTGAGCGGCGACTGCTCGAGGAGCTGCCGACCGTGGCCGAGTTGCTGGCGTTGTCGGTGGCCGCTGGTGAGGGACCGGCGGCTGCGCTCGATCGGGTCGCGCGGTCCTGCCGCGGAGAGCTCGCCGAGGAGCTGAAACGGGTTCTCGGCGAGACCCGCGCGGGGGAGACGCTCGTCCGCGCGCTCGACGGACTCGCGGACCGGACCGGGTTGCTGGCCTTGTCGCGGTTCGCGGACGGGCTTGCCGTCGCACTCGAACGCGGTACGCCGCTGGCCGACGTACTGCGGGCCCAAGCGGGTGACATCCGTGAGGCCGGGCGACGGGAACTGATCGAGTCCGGCGCCCGCCGCGAGGTCGCCATGATGATCCCGGTGGTGTTCCTGGTGCTGCCGGTGACGATCGCTTTCGCCTTCTACCCAGGCGCTGTCGGAATCCGGCTGATCGCCGGATGAACTGAGGAGAGTTCATGCAGTCACTGCTGACGAAACTGTTCGTGGCGCTGGTCCTGACCCCGCGCCCCGCCCGCAGGGAACGCGGCGACGTCCCGGGCTGGGTGCTCATCACCGTGATGACCGCGGGCCTCGTCGTCGCCATCTGGGCGGTCGCCGGACCCCAACTGTCCAAGATGCTCCAAGACGCCCTGAGCTCAGTCACCAACAAGTGACCACCAACTACACCTTCAATGCCCGCCGACGGGGTGAGCGGGGGAGTGCGGTGGTGGAGTTCGTGCTGGTCTCGATGCTTGTGGTGCCTTTGTTCCTGGGGGTCCTGCAGGTCGGGCTGTACTTGTACGTGCGGAACACCGTGGCGGCTGCGGCCTCGGAGGGCGCGCACTACGCCGCGGTGCTGAACCGGGAGCCGGCCGACGGTGAAGCACGCACACGTGAGCTGGTCGACGGGGTGGTGAACGACCAACTGATCGACTCGGTGGCGGCGGAGGAGGTCGACGTCGACGGGCAGCCTGGCGTACGGGTCGTGGTGCAGGCCCACATGCCACCCCTCGGCCTTTGGGGACCCGGCATGGGTTTCACGATCGAAGGCCACGCGGTCAAGGAGACCGGCGAATGACGACCCGGCGGACCGCGGCTTCGCGGGACCAGCGCGGCAGTGCTGTGGTGGAGTTCTCGTGGCTGGCGTTGCTGCTCATGGTGCCGTTGGTCTACGTGATGCTGGCGGTGTTCGACGTACAGCGAGCGTCGTACGGCGCGACCGCTGCGACCCGGGCAGCAGGACGCGCGTTCGTGATCGTGCCGGCCGGACTGTCGGAGGACGAGGCGCGGGACCGTGCGTTCGAGGCGGCGCGGTTGGCGATGAAGGACCAGGGCAGGGAGCTGAGCTCCGACGAGCTGTCCATCACCTGCAGTCCCGCCTGCCTGGAGCCCGGCTCGACCGTCACAGTCACGCTCGACACCGCCGTACGCCTGCCCTTGATCCCCGACGCGCTCGGTGGTGAACCGCCCGCCGTACACATCAGCGCCTCGCACACCGAGACGTACGGCGACTACCGCGAAGCCAAGGGCGACGGATGAAGCGCTCCAGGGATGAGCAGGGCCAGATGACCGTCCTGATCATCGGCTTCCTGGCCGTCATCCTGCTGATGATCGTCGTGGTGACGGACATCTCCAAGGTCTTCCTGGTACGGCGGGACCTCGATGCGACCGCGGACGGCGCCGTACTCGCGGCGGCGAACGGCCTGGCGGCGATCTACTCCCAGCCCGCGGCCGGCGGGAACGCCGAGCTCGACCCGGAGCAGGCGCGCCGCCTCACCGCCGAATACCTCGACCAGATTGCCGCCGGCAACAGATTCGGCAACCTCGACTGGTCCGCCGACGTCACCGGCACCACCGTCACCGTCCGCCTCACCTCCACCGTCGACCTCCCCTTCGAACCTCCCGGCTGGCAAGGCTCCACCGACATCGCCTCCGAAGCCTCCGCCATCGTCCCCCTCCGCTGACGGCGCCCAGCGCTGGAGGTAGGCGGTTGATCACGCTCCGTGGCGGGGTGGGCAGGTCGTTTTCGGCGATCTGCGTCACGGCCTTTTAACGGCAAGCAGCGACTAGCGGGTAGTCTGCTTGGTTGTGGCTGGACTGGATTTTGACGCTGAGCTCAAGCAGCTCGACGCGACGCTGACCTCGATCGAGAAGGTGCTCGATCTCGACGCCCTGCGCAAAGAGATCGCCGACCTCGGCGAGCAGGTCGCCGCGCCCGACCTGTGGGACGACCAGGCGAACGCGCAGAAGGTGACGTCGCGGCTGTCCAGCCTGCAGGCCGACGTGGAGCGGGTGACCGCGCTGCGCGGCCGGGTCGACGACCTCGGCGTCCTGGTCGAGCTGGCCCGGGAGGAGAACGACGCGGACAGCCTGGCCGAGGCGGAGAAGGAGATCGGCTCACTGGCCAAGGCGATCCAGTCCCTCGAGGTCCGCACGCTGCTGTCCGGTGAGTACGACGAGCGCGAGGCGCTGGTCACGATCCGCTCCGGCGCGGGCGGTGTGGACGCGGCGGACTTCGCCGAGATGCTGCAGCGGATGTACCTGCGCTGGGCCGAGCGGCACGGATACGGCACCGAGGTCTACGACACGTCGTACGCCGAGGAGGCCGGGATCAAGTCGACCACATTCGCGGTCAAGGCGCCGTACGCCTACGGCACGCTGAGTGTGGAGTCGGGCACGCACCGGCTGGTCCGGATCTCGCCGTTCGACAACCAAGGCCGTCGGCAGACCTCGTTCGCCGCGGTCGAGGTGGTCCCGGTGCTGGAGCAGACCGACGAGATCGACGTCCCCGAGGAAGAGCTGCGGATCGACGTCTATCGGTCGTCCGGTCCGGGTGGTCAGAGCGTCAACACCACGGACTCCGCGGTCCGGATCACCCACATCCCGACCGGGACCGTGGTGTCCTGCCAGAACGAGAAGTCCCAGCTGCAGAACAAGGCCAGCGCGATGGTCATCCTGAAGGCGAAGCTGCTCGCGCTGAAGAAGGCCGAGGAGCGGGCCCAGCTGGACGCGCTGCGCGGCGACGTCGCCGGCTCGTGGGGTGACCAGATGCGGTCGTACGTGCTGCACCCGTACCAGATGGTGAAGGACTTGCGGACGCAGTACGAGTCCGGCAACACCTCCGGTGTCTTCGACGGTGAGATCGACGACTTCATCGAGGCCGGCATCCGCTGGCGCCGGACCGGCCAGACGGTTGCCGAGCAGAACTGACCTTCGGGCCGACTGCAGCAGCTGCTTCGGCCTCTGCTGCGTCGCGCTGACGTTCAGCAAGTCGGCGGACTTCGCGATCGACAAGCCCGCCGGTGACCCGTGCCCGAATCTCAGCGAAGACTTCCGCTGCTCGATCCACAGCAAGCTGCGGCCCGCGGGCTTCCCGGGCTGCACGGTGTACGACTGCTTCGGCGCGGGACAGGAGATCTCACGCCGCGCGGGCAAGAGCTGGCGAGAACAGCCCGGGCAGGAGATGTTCGCGGCCCTGCCGATCCTCCGCCAGCTGCACGAGCTGCTCTGGTATCTCACGGAAGCCCTTGAATACAAGGCCTTTGACGCCGAGGTGCGTACGGCGATCGCGCGCGTCGAGGCCGTGAGCCGTACGGCGGACCTCACCACGGTCGACGTGGTCGCGGAGCGCGCGGCCGTCAACGAGATCCTGCTGAAGACCAGTCAGCTCGTCCGCGGGAAGCAGAGCAAGAAGAAGGAACGCCACGGCGCCGACCTGATCGGCGCCCGTCTGCGCGGCGCCGACCTGCACAAGGCCAACCTCCGCGGCGCCTACCTGATCGGCGCCGACCTCCGCGACGCCGACCTCCGCCAGGCAGACCTCATCGGCGCCGACCTCCGCAACACCGACCTCCGTGGCGCCAACCTCACCGGCGCCCTCTTCCTCACCCAGTCGCAGATCAACGCGGCAGTCGGCAGCGAGACCACCAAACTGCCGGAGGCAGTCACCCGGCCCGCGCACTGGTGACCGCCCGTCGGCGCGCCCGGACGAGCCGCCATCCACGCCACCCGAGGTAGCCGGCCGCTCCGAGGCCGAGCGCCGCGACGAACATCCACTCGTCCGAGTCGCCTCCGTGGATCGACGGCCGGTCCGGGGTGCCGACGTACTGGGCAGGAACGCTCTCGCCGACATCACCGGGATCGCCTTCGAACAGCACATCAGTCAGCCGGACTTCGCCGTCACTACTGCTGAAGTTGCCGAAGTAGGTGCAACCGCCGCCCTTCTCCCACCACGGCCGGCACTCCTTGCGGATCGTGGTGAACGTGCCGGGGACGCCTTCGTTGCGCGCTGCCCGCAGGCTGTCAGGGAGGTCGGCGATTGCGAAGCCGAGCACGAGCACGGCAACCACGGGGTACACCAGGCTGACCAAGGCTGTGCCGAACCTGGACAGCGCACGCCCTATGCCGCGTGCTCGCGGCCTCCCCGTGCCCATCGACATCCCGCCCTCCTCGCGTGGGCGGATCTTACGTGACGGGCGGTCAGTCGCGGGCGGTGCGCAGTTGGTGGGTGACTGGGGTCATCAGGAGGGAGATCGCGGTGATGGCCAGGGCTACTGCGGCTAGTGCGCCGCCTTGGCCCCAGGTGGTGCCGGCGAGGGCTAGGTAGGCCGTGCCTACTGTGGCGGCACCTAGGGCTAGGCAGGTTTGCTGGCTGGTGAGGAGAATGCCGCTGCCCAGGCCGGCTTGGGCTGGTGGGACCTGGCTGACTACTACGCCCATGAGCGGGACCATGACCAGGCCGCTGCCGAAGCCGGCGATCAGCATCGGTAGCGCGAGCTTGAGCGGGTCGACGTTCGGCCAGAGGGTCAGGGCGGCGACTGCGAGCAGGCCGTAGCCGACTGCTTGGACGATCCAGCCGCGCAGGATGAGGCCGGCGCCGTACCGCTGCTGCAGGCGCGGTCCGTAGATCGACGTGATCAGGAAGCCGACCGCCATCGGCAGCAGGCTCAGACCGCCTTCCAGTGGGGACATGTGGGCCTCGCCCTGCGTGGCGAGCGCGAACACGAACATGAAGCCGCCAAAGGTGGTGAAGAACGCGACCGCGAGCAGCAGACCGATCCGCATCGCACGCAGCCGCAGTACCGTCGGCGGGATCAGCGGAGCCTGGCCGGACTGCTCGGCGCGGTGCTGGTGCAGGCCGAGCACCGCTACGGCAGGGATGGTTGCGGCGAGGCAGAGCCACGTCCAGAGTGGCCAGCCGAGCGGACGGCCTTCGGTGAGGGGGAGGAGCAGGAGCACGAGCGTCAACGCGAGCAGTGCCGCTCCGACGAGGTCCACGCGGTGTGCCTGGTCCGCTTTGGTCTCGGGGAGCAGCCGGATCGCGGCAGCCACGGCGAGCACGCCGACGGGCACGTTGACGAGGAACACTGCGCGCCAGCCGAGGCCGAAGACGTCTGCTTCGACCAGTACGCCGCCGAGGATCTGACCGAGCGCGGCCGCGGCTCCGCCGGCGACACCGAACCACGCCATCGCGCGAGCGCGGTGCTCGCCGGTGAGCAGGCTGGTGATGGAGGCGAGGACCTGCGGGGTCATGGCGGCCGCGGCTGCGCCCTGTACGACGCGAGCCGCGAGCAGCACGCCGATCGTCGGGGCGATGGCGCAGATCAGGGACATGACGGTGAAGCCGGTCAGCCCGATCAGGAACAGGCGCTTGCGGCCGAACCCGTCGCCGAGCCGGCCGCCGACCACGAGCAGGGTCGCGTTGGCGATGCCGTAGCTGCCGACGACGAGCTGGAGCTCGCCGGAGCTGGCGCGCAGGTCGGAGCCGATCGCGGGCAGGGCGACGTTGATGATGAAGAAGGAGAGCATCGGCAGGAATGCGCCGAAGAGCAGGGTCGTGAGTGCCACCGGCCCCAGCGGTGACGCGCTGACGCGCGCCTGGGCGGTGACCTGGGTTGCTGTCATGCCACCAGCATGCGCGACTCCCGAGCCTGGTAGTTAGAGCCTGCTTATCCTGGTACCAACACCACCTGGAACCACCCTCCACCCCGATCCACCATGGAACGGTGACTACCATGCCCACCCTCCCACCACCCACCGACACGACCACCACCTCCCGACGACACCACGCCGGGGCCGGCGGAGAGCCGCAGGTGCCGGGCGATGGCGGGGAGCGCCTCGCCGGTGGCGAGCCGGCCGAGACCGGCCGAGCCGGCGGAGTGCAGCCCAGGGACGAGCCGGCCGGCGCCTCGCCCACCACCCACTCAGTTGCTCGCGCTGGTGGTGTGCAGCGGCGGGAGTCTGGCGCCGCCGGTGAACAGCATGCCGAAGTCGGCAGAGCCGGCGGCGTGCAGCCGAGGGACGGCGTCTCGCCCACCGCGCACGTCGGTGGGGTGGACAAGGGGGTGCAGCGGCGGGAGTTGGGGGTGTTTTTGCGGAGCCGGCGGGAGCGGATTCGGCCGGAGGAGGTTGGGTTGGCGCCAGGTGGGCGGCGGCGGACGCCGGGGTTGCGGCGGGAGGAGGTGGCGCTGCTCGCGGGCGTCGGCGTCACCTGGTACACGTGGCTCGAGCAGGGGCGCGACATCAACGTGTCGGCGCAGGTGCTGGAGGCGGTCTCGAGCACGCTGCGCCTCGACCGGCAGGAGCGCAAGCACCTCTACACACTGGCCGGCGTCCGGCTCGGCCCGGCGACCGGCGAGTGCGCCGCCCTGCCCCGCGCGGTCCAGAAGATGCTCGACGCCGTCTCGCCGTACCCGGCCGTCGTGCTGAACTCGCGCTACGACATCCTCGCGTTCAACGACGCGTACTGCGAGGTCGTGCTGGACATCCGGGAGATCCCGGTCGAGCAACGCAACATGCTCTGGCTGACGTTCGTGTCGAAGGAGTGGCGGTGCAGTTTCGCTGACGCCGACTCGATCAAGGTGCACCTGGTCGCCGGCTACCGGGCCGCGCTGGCGGACCATCTCGGCGAGCACGACTGGCAGGACCTGACCCAACGCCTGCTCGCCGGCTCACCCGAGTTCGCCGAGCAGTGGAAACGGTACGACGTGGGCGCACCAAGCACCCGGATCAAGGTCCTGGAACACCCAGCCGCCGGCGTCCTGCGCGTCGAGCCCGCCATCATGTGGCTGTCCCAACTCGGCCAGACCCGCGCCACGGTCTACACCCCCGCGGACGAGGCCACCGAAGCGAAACTGCAGACCCTGGTCAGTGGCTGAACAACCTACGAGGACGCGGAGACGAGCTCCGCGCCCTCGTGATCCCGGCCGGCTGTGGGGCGGTCAGCTGATCGGGATGCCTGGGTTGGCGAGGCCGCGGCCGCCGGTGACCGTGTTGCTGCGGTCGATGGTGACCTTGCAGGTAGATGCGTTGTAGTTGGTGATGTTGAAGGCGTACCGGCCGCTGCCGGTCGCGCCGGTCAGGTCCGACCTGTTCCCGCGGAACACCGTGCCGCAGCCCCAGCCGGACTGCTGGGTGTGCGTCTCGAAGCCGTTGTTCGTGGTGTTCTTCCCGGTGTTGTTCTCGATCACGTAGTTGTTGCCCTTGACATCGATCCAGCTGTCGTCGTAGTTCGCGCCGGTCAGCCCGCGGCCGTCGAAGCTGTTGCCTGCGACCCGGCCGCCGCGGGTGCCCTCCTTGAGGTCGATCGCCTCGCCGCCGACGTCCGGCCCGATCGTGTTGTCGAGGATCTGGACGTGGTCGCTCTTGTCCGAGGTTCCGCCGGCGCTGCCGACGTACACCCCTTCGCCCATCCCGCGGCCGTCGTTGCCGGTGTCGTAGATCCGCGAGTTCTTGATCACGCCGTGCGTGCTGTTGTTGCGGAAGTGCACGCCCTCCATGGTGAGCCCGTGCACGGTGACGCCGTCGACGGTGACCCGGGTCGCGCGGTCGATCATGATGCCCTTCTGGCCACCCGTCACGGTGACACCTCGGACGTTCCAGTACGACGCTCCGTCGAGATGCAGACCGTAGCCACCGCCGTTGGCCTTCAGTACGGCGCGAGCCGAGCCGGTCAGCGTGATCGGCGCGGACGACGTGCCGGCGACCGTGGTCTTGAAGTTGCCGGTGTAGGTGCCGTCGGCAAGCCTGATCGTGTCACCGGGCTTGGCGCTGGACAGCGCCGACTTGAGCTGCGCCGCCGTACTCACGTCGATGGTCGCGGCCGGTGTCGCCCCGGTGGCGAAGTTGTCCGGGGTGCGGATCCGGTCGCGGACCCAGACGCCGGCCGGCTTCAGGACCGAGGTGCCGGTGAAGGTGTTGCCCGCGCAGACGTTCTGCTTGAAGACCGCGCCGGAGCGGAAGTCGTCGGAGAAGTTCCAGTTGGTCCAGCCGATCTTCTTGCTGGCCAGGAAGTCGAGGTACTTCTGCGACCAGGTGAAGTCGTTGCCGCCGTCACCGGTGTAGGTCTGGGTGCCGAACTCGGTGACGAACAGCGGGATCTTGTCGGCGGCCCGGGAGAGCGCGCCGAAGTACTCCTGCTTGTGCGACGCGGCGTAGAAGTGGAACGTGTACATCAGGTTCGACGCCCGGACCGGATTGTTGACGATGTCGGTCTCGCTGCGGCCGTCGGAGACTCCGAGCGAGGCCCAGCCGTGGGTGCCGACGAAGATCACGCCGTCGGGGTCCTTGGCCCGGATCACCGGCACCATCTGCTCGGCGTACGACTTGATCCCGGCCCAGCTGACGTTGTTCGGCTCGTTGGCGATGTCGTAGATGATGTTGTTCTTGTTCTTGTGCCGGTCGGCGATCTCGGTGAAGAACGTCTTGGCCCGGGACAGGTTGTAGTTCGGGTCGCCCGGGTCGAGCTGATGCCAGTCGACCAGCGCGTACATCCCGCGCCGGGTCGCCTCCTCGATGTAGTTGTGCACCATGTCGGTGAACTTGCGCGGGTTGGTCTCGTAGCCGCCTTCCTGCACGTACAGCGAGATGCGCAGGATGTCGGCGTTCCAGTCGTAGGCGAGCGCGTCGAGGGACGCGGTCTTGACGCACTGGGAGTACCACTGGATGCCGTGCGTGCTCATACCGCGCAGCTGGACCGGCTGGCCGTGCTGGTTGCAGAGCTTGGTGCCGCAGACACGCAGCTGCCCGTTGATCGAGACCGGGGTGTCGGCGGCGGGTACGGCGTCCACCGGAACTGCGTCCATCGGCACGGCAGCCCTCGGTACGGCGGAAGCCGCGGACGCCGGCGTGGTCGGGAGAAGTGCTGATGCGGCCAGCAGAACGCCGGCCGCCAGGGAGCGGATCATGAACTGCCTCCTACTGCGTCGGGGCGGGGACGGAGCAAGGATGGTTAGGAAGGTTTCCTATTAGTTCACCGGAACGTAGCGGCTGATGCGGAGCGCTGTCAACCGGTCGCGCGATGTGATCACAACCGATCAGGCGGTCGTGCGGTCCGGCCAGGTCGACTTCAGGGTTGCGAGGGTAACGGTGATCGCGGGACGCCGGGAGGTCGTCGTACGCCAGACGGCGTACAGACGGCGGCTCGGGGCGGGTTGCAGCGGGATGACGACGACGCCGTCCGGGATGACGCCGCGGCCGAGCCGCGGCAGCAGGCCGATGCCGATGCCGCGGGCAAGCATCGCGAGCTGGGTCTGGTACTCGGCGACCGAGTAGGCGACCTCCGGCTCGACGTCGGCCCGGCGCATCGTGCGCATCAGCCACTCGTGGCAGATCGACCCGGCCGGCTGGCAGATCCAGCGCTCGCCGACCACGTCCTCCGCCCGGACGAACTCCTTGCCCGCCAGTCGATGCGTCGCCGGCACCAGCACATCCGCCGGATCGGAGCCGAGCTTCACCCGCGACAGCCCCTCGGGGAGGCTGAGCGGCGTGTTGTGCCAGTCGTGCACGACCGCGATGTCGATCTCTCCGCGGTTGACCGCGGCAACGGCTTCGAACGGATCCGTCTCGTTGACCCGGATGTCCAGCCCCGGATGCTCGTGCACCAACTGGGCCAGCGCGTTCGGCAGCAGGCCGCGAGCCGCCGTCGGAAAGGCGGCCAGTCGCAGCGTCCCGATCGCCTGCCCGCGTTGCTCTTCCAGTGTCAGCTCGGCGTCCTCGACCAGCTCGAGGATCCGCGCCGCGGTCGCGGCCAGCTGGACGGCGGCGTCGGTGAGCACGATCCCGCGCCCGCGGCGCTCGACCAGCACGGTCCGCGTCTCGCGCTCCAGCTTCGCCAACTGCTGCGACACCGCCGACGGCGTGTACCCGAGCACCTCGGCGGCGCGATTGACCGACCCGTACAGCGACACCGCATGCAGCGCCCGGAGCCGGCCCAGATCGATCATGTAGCACTCCTACAGTGAACCCAGTATGAATCGGTGCTGGTCCTTAAGTGTAGTCCCTCCAAGACTGGACCGTGTGAAACCACGTGACCTGCTCCTCGCGCTGGCCGTCGTCCTCGTCTGGGGTGTGAACTTCGTCGTCGTCGAGGTGGCCCTGGAGAGCTTCCCGCCGCTGTTCTTCTCCGCGCTGCGGTTCTTCTTCGCCGCCGTCCCGGCGATCTTCCTCCTCGGCCGGCCGCCGGTGCCGTGGCGGTACGTCGTCGGCGTCGGGCTCGCCCTCGGGGTCGCCAAGTTCGGCCTGCTGTTCATCGCGATGGACCATGGCGTCCCGGCCGGGCTGGCGTCGCTGGTGCTGCAGTGTCAGGTGATCTTCACGGTCCTGTTCGCGATCGCCGTACTGCGGGAACGCCCACGACCGGCGCAGCTCGCCGGGATCACGATCGCGTGCGGCGGCATGGCGCTGATCATGCTGGACCGCGGGCTGTCCGCACCGCTCGGCGCGCTGGTCCTGGTGATCGCGGCCGGCGCGTCCTGGGGCGTCTCGAACACGATCACGCGCTACGCGAAGCCGCAGGACACCTTGCGCTTCATGATCTGGGTCAGCGCGGTGGCCGTCGTACCGCTGCTCGGGTTGTCACTTCTCACTGAAGGGGTGGACGCCGACCTGCATGCCTTGAGGACGATCGATCTGACCGGGATCGGTGCCATCGGCTACCTCGCCTACGTCGCGACCCTGTTCGGCTTCGGCGTGTGGGGCTACCTGCTGCGCCAGTACGACGCGAGCACGGTGGCCCCGTTCTCGCTGCTGGTGCCCATCGTCGCGATGGCCGCGGCCTGGTTGCTGCGCGGCGAGGAAGTCGGTGTGCAGCAGGCGATCGCGACGGTCCTGGTCATCGGCGGCATGGCTTGCACAGTTGTTCGCCGGACCCCGCGCAAGGCGGAGCCCAGCGAACAACGCGAGCTAGTGCGTCGGTAGCGCCATCGGCGGCATCTGCCAGCCGCGCGCCAGCGAGGACGCGTACGCAGGTGCGCCGCCGGCGAAGTACTCGGTGAACTTCATGATCAGCGGATCCCAGCGCAACGGGTCGATGTAGCGGTCGTTGCTCATCAGCAGGTCCTCGCGGACCTGCACGCGCTCGATCTTCATCTCCAGCGCGACCAGGTGAGAGTCCGGTCCGCCGATGTCGTGGATCGCCTCGATCCGGCCCTCCAGGTTGATCGGGCTCTCCTGTACGGCGTCGACGTCGACCAGTGAGCCCGGATCCGGCGTCAGCCCGGCGGCGGTGAACTTGTCCGGCTCGTACCGGTAGCCGCGGGCCCGCTTGGCGTCGGACATCTGCTGCGACCCGGTCAGCAGGGCGATCCGGTCGAGTGCCGCGACCATGGCCGGGTCGACCAGGTTGAGGATGCACTCCGGGCGTTCGGTGAGGTTCTTGACCGTCTGGGAGCTGGTAGCCATGCCCAGCATCGCGGTGTAGCCGAGCCACCAGGCGGACGACATCGGGCCGAGGTTCGTGGTTCCGTCCGGATTGCGGGAGCTGATCAGGACGACCGGTGTGCCGAAGTAGAGGACCTTGGGTTCAACAGTGCGCTTCACGCGGATGGAACGGCGATGGGCCAGGATGTGTGAGTGGACGCACGCCAAGTCAGTCGCCTGACCGCTCGCTGGATCGAGACGCTCGCCGGCGAGGACAGCACCGTCGTCTCCGGGCTCGGCGTCCGGCCGCTGCTCGCGATCCTCGCCGAGCTGGCCGACGGCCCGGCCCGCGACGAGCTCACCGAAGCGGCAGGCGGGTCGTACGACGGCCTGCTGCAGACCCCCGAGCTCCGGATGGCTCTCGGCCTGTGGACCCGGCCGGAGATCCCGCTGCAGCCCGGCGTGGACCGGCTGCTGCCGCCGGAGGTGCGCGGACAGCTGACGGATCAAGCAGCCCTCGACGCCTGGGTGGCCGAACAGACCGGTGGTCTGTTGAAGCGGATGCCGATCCAGTTGAGCGACGACGTGCTGCTGGTGCTCGCCTCCGCGCTCGCCTTGCAGACCAAGTGGGCGCTGCCGTTCAACGAGTACCCGAGGGGTGACCGGCGCTGGCTGAGTCGCGCCGACCAGGACCTCGACAGCCTCCAGGTGTACGACGGTCCGGCCGGCCCGCTGACCGTGGTCACGGTCGTGGGGACCGGCGAGTTCGACGTACGACTCGTCGCAGGCGAGCCCGGCAACGCGCGGGGCGCCGTACTGGCTGCTGCTCTTGAACTGACGGGCGAGGGGGTGGGCGGAGCCGAGTTGCTGGCCGATGCTCCGTCCTCGCGGTGGAAGCGGCTGTTCTCGCGGGAGCGGCCGGCGCCGGCGGTCGAGGTGATCGAGTCGATGTCGCCGGTGCCGACCGTGGTGCTGTCGATGCCGTACTTCGAGATCGACGCCGAACACGATCTGCTCGAGCACTCCGAGGTCTTCGGCCTGACGTCGGCGATGGACAAGTCGACCGGGCATTTCCCCGGGCTGAGTCCGTTCCCGCTCGCGGTCAGCCAGGCCAAGCAGGCCGTGATGGCCCGATTCTCCGCCACCGGCTTCGAGGCGGCCGCGGTCACCGCGATGGCGATGGCGGCCGGCTCCGCCCCAATGCCAGGCGGCAAGGCGCTGAAGGTATCGCTGGACCAGCCGTTCGGCTTCATCGCGGTCCACCGCCCGACCGGCATTCCGGTGGTGGCCGGCTGGGTTGCGGATGATGCGTACCGGGACGCCGTACGACCTACTCGTACGGGTTAGCGGGGGCGCTGACCGGACTGATCGTCTCGACCGTGAGGGCGGCGACGTCGCCGTCGGCGCGCTTGGTCGGCTCGGCCCATTGGCCGGTGACGGTCACCCACTGGTTCTTCGGTGGTGCGGTCTGGCCGCGGGCTTCGACCATGAACGCCGTACCGTCGGCGACGCAGCAGGTCAGGCCGATGCGCGTCACGTACCAGGTGCCGTTCTTCGCCGGGGTGACGAAGCCGGTCAGCTGGAACGCGCGGCCCTTCATGCTCTCCTTCTCCCACACCGCCCAGACTGCGTAGTCGCGGACCGCGAGCGCCACCGGGGCGTCGCCCTGGGAGTTGTTCGACAGCCACGAGTTGCTCTTCGGATCAGCCGGTTTCGACGCGACCGGAGACTGCCGCTGTGCCGCGTCCGCACCGAGCGCCGGAGGATCGACGACGAGCAACGCGAAGATCGGGATCAGCAGCAACCAGGCCGCCCGGGGCAGCCCGTGATGCCCGTGCCCGTCGTCCACCGGCTTCTTCTTCCGGGTGTCCGCGAGTACGTCGAGCACCGCGAGCGCGATCAGGATCAGCCCGGCCGCCAGCAGCATCCACCGCATCCCCGGCTTCACGTACCGCAGATAGGTGTTCGAGGTCGCCAACTGCACCACCGCAGCCCCGACGAACACCACCACCAGACCGGCAACGTTGCGCTTCACAGCAACCACCACCCCACGAGGAGACTGGCCAGGATTGCGACCACGAAGGTGGCCGGGGCGAACCGGGCGGCGAACTTCGGGCCGAAGGTTCCGGTCTGCAGGGCGATCAGCTTCACGTCGACGATCGGCCCGACCACCATGAACGCCAGCCGCGCGGTCAGCGAGAACTGCGTCAGGCTGGCCGCCACGAAGGCGTCCGCCTCGGAGCAGATCGCCAGCAGTACGGCGAGCAGCCCGAGCACGACCACCGACAGCAGCAGGTTGCCGGCCACGTGGTCGAGCCAGCTGCGCGGTACGACGACGTTCAGCGTGGCCGCCGCGGCCGCGCCGATGACCAGGAACCCGCCCGCGTGCAGGAAGTCGTGCAGCATCGCGGACCGGAACACGTCGAACTTGCCGGTGCCCTCCGCGTGCCGGTTCTTCGGCATCCGCAGCCACGACGCGCCCTTGCCGGTCGCCAGGAACAGCCAGCCGAGGATCATCGACACCCCGAGCGAGGTCACCGCGCGGGCGACCACCACCTTCGGCTGCCCCGGGAACGCGACCGCGGTCGACGCGAGCACGACCGGGTTGATCGCCGGCGCGGACAGCAGGAACGCGAGCGCCGCCGCCGGTGTCACGCCGCGGTTCATCAACGCCGCCGACACCGGCACCGACGCGCACTCACAGCCGGGCAGTACGACGCCGGACGCGCTGGCGACCGGTACGGCGAGGGCCGGGTGCTTGGGCAGCGCCTTCGCGAAGAACGACGCCGGGATGAACGCGGTCAGCGCGGCCGACAGCAGCACGCCGAGGACCAGGAACGGCATCGCCTGCACGGTGACCCCGACGAACATCGTCGCCCAGGTCCGGATCCCGTCGTCGGTGAACCACCCGGCGAAGATCTTGCGCCCGAACAACGCCAGCCCGACCAGCAGGACCAGCGTCGCGGTGAACGCGATCGAGGAGCCGGTGGACTCCTTGTTTTCCGCGTCAGGCGGCGGCGAGTCGACGGGTGGTGGGGCGGTCGGATTGGCCGTCATGGGCGGCATCCTGACACAACGGAGCGCACTCGGACGAGGACACGGCGCTCTCATGAAATGAAAATCAGCGTCGTTCCGGGGAATTGTCGTTGCGGACCGCCAGGCCATCACAACCCGCGCATTCCCGGGGCCGCCCGCGGGGCGGACCGGCGGTCCGGGAATTGTGATGGGGTTGGCGTCCGCATGGCAGGGTGGACGTATGGATGCCGACGTGGTGCGCGCAGTCAACGACCTCACCGCCCGCTGGGCTCGCGAGCTCCCGCAGGGCAACACCGTGGTGTCGGGCCTCGGCCTGTGGCCGCTGCTCGCGATCCTCGCGACCGCCGCGGACGAACCAGGCCGCGCCGAGTTGGCCGCGGCCGCCGGGGTGGACGCGTCGGCAGGCTCACAGCAGGCGCTGGAGTTGGTCCGGGCGATCGACGGCTCCGATGATCTGCACGCGGCCCTCGGCGTCTGGGTGAGTGAGCAGCTGAAGCTCGCCGAGTCGTTCGACAGCGTGATGCCGGCGCCGCTGGTCGGCGCGCTCACCGGCAACGCGTCCGTCGACAAGCCCAAACTCGACGCCTGGGCCGCCGAGCACACCAACAACCTGATCCGCGAGATGCCGATCGAGGTGACGCCGGACCTGATGCTCGTCCTCGCGTCTGCGCTGTCTCTCAAGACCACCTGGGTCACCCCGTTCAAGGAGATGGTCCGGCGGTTCTACGACGGCCCGTGGTCGGGCGGCTCGTGGCACTGGCTGGAGCGCGTCGACGACGACCTGGACGCCGTACGGCGGTATGAGGATCTGACTGTGATCACCGTGACCGGCGATGCGGATGTCGACGTACTGCTTGGCGTCGGGCAAGCCGGGGCAGAGCAGGCTGACGTGCTGACTGCGTTGCTGCAGGCGCAGGGGGAAGGGGTGCCGGGGAGCCGGCTGATCGATCAGGGGGAGCCTGGGGGCGAGGTCGCGCCCGGGGTGAAGGTCGGGCAGACGACCGCGCCGAGGCCGGATCTGAAGCTGTCGTTGCCGTCGTTCAACGTGGAGACCGAGCATGACCTGCTGGAACTGCGGGAGCTGTTCGGGCTGAGCGCGGTGACGACGGATCCCGGCGGGCACGGTCACTTCAGTGCGATCAGCCCGACGCCGCTCGCGGTCGGGCAGGCGAAGCAGAAGGTGCTGGCGCGGTTCTTCGCGACCGGGTTCGAGGCCGCGGCGGTGACGGCAGTCGGCCTGATGCGGACCGCGATGCCGACGAACCAGGCGCGCCGGCTCGAGGTGACGTTGGACCGGCCGTTCGGGTTCGTCGCCGTACTGCGGGAGTCGCGGCTGCCGATCGTGGCCGGCTGGGTCGAGACGCCTACCGAGCCGGGAGACTGAACAGCCGGTTGAGCAGGGCGGACGCCTCGTCGACCGCGTCCCGGTCGCCGGTCAGCAGCAGGTCGAACAGCAGACCGCGGGACGCGGCCAGGCCCAGCCGCGCGTACGACGGTGCTTGCTCGGGCGGAATGCCCGCCCGGACACACAGTTCGATGACCGGTGGCAGCCAGACGTTGATCAGATCCGCCTTGAGCGCGGCAGTGTGTGGCCGGTCCTGCATGGCGTGGGCGCTCAACTCGAAGAACAGCGGTCCGTAGATCAGCGTCGCCTCGGTGACCCGCCGCCAGAACAGATCCGCCTGCTCCTCGAGCGGCAGGTCCAAGGCCATCACGTCGGCCAGCAGGTCGCGTTGCTGCTGCTCGACGGTGCGCACCACCTCGGCGAGCAACCCCTCGCGGGAGCCGAAGTGGTAGATCAGCATCCGGTGGCTGGTGCCGATCGAGGTCGCGATACTCCGCAGGCTCGCGTCGCCGATGCCGTTCTTGGCGAAATGCTCGACGGCATCGGCGAGCAGCGAATCACGACTCACTGACCTGCTTCAGCTTCTCGGTCTCGGTGGCGATGTAGCGGCGGGTCAGGCCGGCGTAGAGCTTGCCGAAGAGCCAGCCGAGCGGGCCCTCCTGGATGATCGTGGCCGTCGCGACGGTGCCTTCCGGCGTGCTGATCACCCGGTGACCGCCGGTGGTCTTGATCCCGGGCGCCTTCGAGACCCACTCGAAGTACTCGCCCTCCTTGAGCTCCGTCACCTCCCAGACCGCGACCGGAAGCTTCGGCTGCCGGATCCGCGTCCGGGAGCCGATGTGGATGCGGCCCTCGTCGAGCCGCTCGACCGACTCGACCGTCGGTGTCCACTCGGGCCACCGCTCGACGTCGCTGAACACCTGCCACACCCGCTCGGGCGGGGCCTGGATCGTGCTGGAATGATCGAAGCGCATGTACCAAATGGTACACCCAATGGAAGCTGACGGCGCAGCAATATCTGGCGGGGCCCGAACGGCCGTGGCCGGGCGTGCCGGTAGGGTCTGGGGCCATGGCTGAGCAGAACGTCCCGCAGAACGTCGAGAACGAGCAGGACCCGGGCGCGAACACCCAGATGTTCCGTGCCTTCGTGAACGAGGGCCAGGCCGAGGCGACCACCGAGCCGAAGCTCAACGGCCGGGTGCTGGCGTTCGTCGGCGCCGCCGTGGTGCTGATCGCCGTCATCGCCGCGATCACCGTCCTCTGACTTGACCCAGCTGCACGCCGAGGTCGTCCGGGTCTTCACCGACCCCGATGGCCGCTTCGGCAACCCCTTGGGCATCGTGGACGGCGCCGCCGTCCCGCCCGCAGACCGGCAGCGCGTGGCCGCTCAGCTCGGCTACAGCGAGACCGTGTACGTCGACGACGCAGCCGCCGGTGTGGTCCGGATCTACTCCGCCGCCGGTGAGATGCCCTTCGCCGGCCATCCGACCGTCGGCATCGCCTGGTGGCTGCATTCCCAGGGCTTGGCCGTCGAGACCCTGCGCGTCCCCGCCGGTGACATCCCGGTCACCCGCGATGGCGACCTCTTCTCCGTCCGCGCCGACGCCAGCTGGGGCAGCGCTTTCGAGTGGCATCAGCTCGAGTCGCCGGACGCCGTACTGGCCGCCGACCCCGCCTCGTACTCGGCCGGTCACACATTCATCTGGTCCTGGCAGGACGAAGCCGCCGGGATCGTCCGGGCCCGGGCGTTCGCTCCGGCCATGGGCGTCGCCGAGGACGAGGCCACCGGCTCCGCCGCGACCCAGCTGACCGCTCAACTATCCCGGGATCTCCTGGTCGTCCAAGGCGCCGGCTCGCATCTGCACACCACTTGGCAACCGCCTGCGCACGCGACCGTCGGCGGCCGGGTGCTGCCCGCCGATCCCCGCAGCATCACGATCTGACGGGTTTTCCACAACCGCTCCGACATCCGTTGACTGTCGTGGGTTGGCGGATGGAGCATGGGTGCTCGGCTAGTGGTGGGAGGGCTGATGTCGGAGGTTGTGCGGGCTGCGTTGGTGCAGACGTCGTGGACCGGGGACAAGGAGTCCATGATCAAGGCCCACGAGGAGTACGTGCGGCAGGCCGCCGCGCAGGGTGCGCGGGTGATCTGCTTCCAGGAGCTGTTCTACGGCCCCTATTTCTGCCAGTTGCAGGATGCCAAGTTCTACGAGTACGCCGAGGCGGTGCCAGGCCCGACGACCGAGCGGTTCGCCGCGCTGGCCAAGGAGCTCGGCATGGTCATGGTGCTCCCGGTGTACGAGCAGGAGCAGCCGGGCGTGCTCTACAACACGGCCGCCGTGATCGATGCTGACGGCAAGTACCTGGGCAAGTACCGGAAGAACCACATCCCGCAGGTGAAGGGGTTCTGGGAGAAGTTCTACTTCCGCCCCGGCAACCTCGGCTACCCGGTGTTCGACACCGCGGTCGGCCGGATCGGGGTGTACATCTGCTACGACCGGCACTTCCCGGAGGGCTGGCGGGCGCTCGGGCTGGCCGGGGCGAAGATCGTGTTCAACCCGTCCGCGACCCACCGCGGGCTGTCGTCGTACCTGTGGAAGCTGGAGCAACCCGCCTCGGCGGTGGCCAACGAGTACTTCATCGGCGCGATCAACCGGGTCGGGATCGAGTCCGACTACGGCGAGAACGACTTCTACGGCACGTCGTACTTCGTCGATCCCGAGGGCAAGTTCGTCGGCGAGACCGGGCACGACCACGATCCGGAGCTCATCGTCCGGGACCTGGACCTGGGTCTGCTGGACACGGTCCGGGACCGCTGGCAGTTCTACCGCGACCGCCGCCCGGACGCGTACGGCGACCTGACCAAACCGTAGGCCGCTTTCCAGCCGTCACGCTGCACAAGCCGTCTCAAAGGGGAGTACGGATATGTTGCTGGTCAAGGGTGGGACCGTCGTCGGGCCGACCGGGACGCAGGTCGCCGACGTGCTGGTCCAGGGCGAGAAGATCGTCGCGCTGCTGGACCCGGCGTTCAGCCAGACGATCACGCCGGACGAGGTGATCGATGCCGCCGGCAAGTACGTGATCCCGGGCGGGATCGACGCGCACACGCACATGGAGCTGCCGTTCGGCGGCACCGCGGCGAGTGACACCTTCGACACCGGCACCCGGGCCGCGGCCTGGGGCGGGACCACGACGATCATCGACTTCGCGGTCCAGCGGACCGGCGAGGTGGTCCAGGACGGGCTGGCCGCCTGGCACGCGAAGGCCGACGGCAACTGCCACATCGACTACGCGTTCCACATGATCCTCGGCGGCGTCGACGACGACTCGCTGAAGGCGATGGACCAGCTCGTCTCGGACGAGGGCGTGACCAGCTTCAAGCTGTTCATGGCCTACCCGGGCGTCTTCTACTCCGACGACGGCCAGATCCTGCGGGCGATGCAGACCGCCCGCGACAACGGCGCGATGATCATGATGCACGCGGAGAACGGCATCGCGATCGACGTGCTCGTGCAGCAGGCCATCGCTCGCGGCGAGACCGACCCGATCTACCACGGCATCACCCGGCCGGCCGCGCTCGAGGCGGAGGCGACGAACCGCGCGATCGCGCTCGCCGAGGTCGCCCGGGACTGCCCGCTCTACATCGTCCACCTGTCCGCCAGCCAGGCGCTGGAACACGTCGCCGAGGCGCGGGACGCGGGCCGGAACGTGTTCGCCGAGACCTGCCCGCAGTACCTGTACCTCACGCTCGAGGACCAACTCGGCGCACCCGGCTTCGAGGGCGCGAAATGGGTCTGCTCGACCCCGCTGCGCAGCAAGCACGAGTCGCACGCGAAGGACCTGTGGAAGGGCCTGCGGAGCAACGACCTGGCGATCGTGTCGACCGACCACTGCCCGTTCTGCATGAAGGACCAGAAGGAGCTCGGCCTCGGCGACTTCTCCAAGATCCCGAACGGGATCGGCGGCGTCGAGCACCGGGTCGACCTGATCTACCAAGGCGTGGTGGACGGCCAGCTGTCGCTGGAGCGCTGGGTGGAGACGATCGCGACCACGCCGGCCCGGATGTTCGGGCTGTACCCGCGGAAGGGGATCGTCGCCCCGGGCTCGGACGCCGACCTGGTCGTCTACGACCCGAACGCGACCACCCGGATCAGCGTCGACACCCACCACATGAACATGGACTACTCGGCGTACGAAGGGGTCGAGATCAAGGGCCGGGTGGGCACGGTGATCTCGCGCGGCGAGGTGATCGTGGCCGACGGCAACTACCATGGCCGCAAGGGCCGGGGGAAGTTCCTCGAGCGCGGCCTGTCGTCGTACCTGGTGTGAAGGGGGAGCGCCGTGGACTTCGGAGTCGTGTTCCAGTGTGATCCGCCGGCGTCCGCGGTGGTGGACCTGGCGCGCAAGGCGGAGGAGGCCGGGTTCGGCTACGTGTGGACGTTCGACTCGCACCTGCTCTGGCAGGAGCCGTTCGTCATCTACAGCCAGATCCTGGCCACCACCGAACGCGTGATCGTCGGGCCGATGGTGACCAACCCGGGGACCCGGGACTGGACCGTGATCGCGTCCCAGTTCGCCACCCTGAACGAGATGTTCGGGAACCGCACGATCTGCGGGATCGGCCGCGGCGACTCCGCGCTGCGCACGCTCGGCGCCAAGCCGGGCACCATCGACGAAATGAAGCAGTGCGTCGGCGTGGTCCGCGCGCTGGCCCGCGGCGAGACGGTCGAGTACCGCGGCCAGCAGCTCAAGTTCGCCTGGGTCGAGAACGGCGCGCTGGACGTCTGGGTCGCGGCGTACGGTCCGAAGGCGCTGGCCGCGACCGGCCAGATCGGCGACGGCTACATCCTGCAGCTTGCCGACCCCGACATCGCCAAGTGGATGATCGCAGCGGTACGGCGCTCCGCCGAGGAAGCCGGCCGCGATCCGGCCGCGATCAAGTTCTGCGTCGCGGCCCCGGCGTACGTCGGGGACGACCTCGAGCACCAGCGGGAGCAGACCCGGTGGTTCGGCGGGATGGTCGGCAACCATGTGGCCGACATCGTGGAGCGGTACGGGACATCGGGTGCGGTGCCGAAGGCGCTGACCGACTACATCGAGGGCCGCAAGGGCTACGACTACGCCCAGCACGGACGGGCGGGCAACACCCACACCGACTTCGTCCCGGACGAGGTCGTAGACCGGTTCTGCATCCTCGGCCCGGTGGAGAACCACCTGGCCCGGCTGTCGGAGCTCAAGGCACTCGGGGTGGACCAGTTCGCGGTCTACCTCCAGCACGACGCGAAGGAAGAGACGCTGGCGGCGTACGGCAAGGACATCATTCCGGCGTTCTGAGTCGCTCGGCCGCCCGGGCGACGCGGGTCGCCGGCGGTGTTGCGCCGTACAGGGTGGCCGGTGGGTAGTCGGTGGTGACCGTTCGGGTGACCAGGCCGGCTGCCTCCAGGTCTTTGAGGGCGAGGGTCAGGGCGCGGTTCGTCGTACCCGGAAGGCTGTTGCCGAGCTCGGAGAAGCGGCGGGGCCGGTCGCCGAGGGCGGTGAGGATGGGCAGCGACCACTTGCGGAGGCCGACGTCTGTGGCGTCCAGCTCGCGGAGGAGGTCGGTGAGCGCGACGGCGGGTTCGCCAAGGCGCGCGCCCGCGTCGGTGAGCAGGTATTCGGGCCGCAGTGGGTGGCCGTAGCCGGGGTTGCGCTGGATCAGGCCGTCGGATTCGAGGAACGCGATGGTCCGGCGGAGCGACTCGCGGCTGACTCCGAGGCCGTGGACCAGGTTCACGAAGCGGCCGCCGCGGCCGCGGTGCAGCTCGGCGATCACCGGGATGGTCCACCGGAGGTGGACCAGGCGGGCGAGCGTTGACACGAAAGTAAGCTTAGTATAAAAACAGGACTATGAGTGGATCGCCAGAGGTGTCGACTGCGATCGAGTACGACGGCAGGGCCGTCTGTGCGCTGGACGTCTCCGACCTGGAGCGCTCACTGCAGTGGTACCGGGAGGCCCTCGGGTTCGAGGTGGTGCACCGGCTCGACAGCTGGGGCTGGGCCGAGCTGACGACGCCGCTGCCCGGTATCAACATCGGCATCGGCCAGGTCGAGCAGCCGCAGACCGAGGGCGGGACGGTGATCACGTTCGGGGTGCGCGACATCGACGCCGCCCGGCGGCACCTCGAGTCGCTCGGCACCCGGTTCGACGGTGAGACCCGGCTGGTCGCCGACGAGGTCCGGCTGGCCACGTTCTACGACCCGGACGGGAACACGTTCATGCTGTCCGAGCGGGTGAAGTGAGCACGCCGCCACGGCCGGGGATGGAGAGCCTGTCGCTCATCCTGCTCCGGCGCCCACCGAACCCGCCCGACCTGACGGACGACGAGATGGACAAGGTCCAGCAGGCTCATCTCGACTTCCTGGACGACCTCCGCGCGGCCGGCGTGATGGGTGCGGCCGGCCCGTTCCGGGACCACGACGACGTGTCGCTGCGCGGTCTCTGCGTCTACCGCACCGACCTCGACGAGGCCCGGCGGCAGGCCGCCGGCGATCCCGCCGTACAGGCCGGAATCCTGGTCGCGGAGCCGATCACCTGGTGGTTCCGCGAGGGCGAGATTCAGGTGGTCGGGGTCCAGCGGTAGGACTCGGGCAGCAGGTCGGTGACCAGGACCGAGCCGACGCCTTCCGCGGTGGGCAGGATGACACGGATCGTCGGGTGGTAGTCGACCAGGACCTGGCGGTCCCGCCCGCACGGGCCGACCACGCCGCGGCCTTCGTTGCCGACAGCCACGATCGTGGTGAGCTCGCGGGCGCCCTCGGCCCGGGCCCGGCCGAGGGCGACGAGCTCCGCGCACGGCCCGCCGGTGAAGTGGTACAGGTTGATCCCGGCGTACATCTGCCCGTCCACACCGCGGACGGCGGCGCCCATCGTGTAGACCCCGTCCGGCCCGTCGGTGTTCGCGTCGACGGTACGGCGGGCGAGCTCGATCAGCTCCCGGTCCTCGTCGGTCAATGCCTGCACGATCATTCGCTGATACCCCAACCTGTCGACGCCTTGAACGATCCGCTATCGACACTACGACTCCTGGGTCGGGGTATGCTCGGCGGCATGTTCGCTCCCCGTGACTAGAGACGGCTCCCGCGTTCGCGCGGTCGAGCCCGTATTCCCTTGATGTCTCCAGGAGCGTTCTCTTGTCCGGCACAGCTCGTGCCGGGAGCTACCGTGACGTGCTGTCGCTGCCGTCGGCGTTGCGCACCTTCGTGCCCGCGCTACTCGGCCGGCTGTCGTACGGTCTGCTCCCGTTGTCTCTGCTTTTCACTGTCCAGGAGTCCACCGACTCGTTCGCCTCGGCCGGCGCGGCGGTCGCGCTGTTCGGCCTCACCTCGTTGTCCATGCCCTACAAGGCACGGCTCGTCGACCGCTTCAGCCAGCGCCGAGTGCTCCCGGTCCTCGCGATCGGTTGCTCCGCCGCGCTCGGGCTCATCGCCAGTACGACGACCAACCTGGCGCTGGTCGCTCTGGCTGGCCTCCTCGCGCCACCGCTGGGGCCGTCGATGCGGTCGAACTGGCGGTTGCTGACTGAAGGGTCGCCGCTCAAGGAGCGGGCCTACGCCCTGGATGCGGTTAGCGAGGAGTCGCTGTTCCTCGGCGGTCCGCTGCTGGTCGGCGTGCTGATCAACGTCGTCTCCGCGCCGGCAGCGCTCAGCTGCTCCGCCGGGCTGATGGTCGTCGGCACGCTCGCCATGGTGACCAGTCCGGTCACCTCGCACACCGCCGCGCGCCCTGCAACGCGCCATCTCCTAGGCCCACTCGTCATCCCGGCGCTGCGACGGGTCCTCCTGGTCATCGCGGCCACGGCCTCGGGGATCAGCGTCGCCTACCTGTGCGTGGCCGGAGTCGCTCAGCGCAGCGGTAGCCCGGGGGCAGCCGGGTACGTCGAGGCCGCGATCGCTGCCGGGAGCGTCGTCGGCGGACTCCTCTGGGGAAGTCGCCAGCACACTCGGTCGTGGTCCGCTCACCTCGGCGGGCTGATCGCCGTACTGGCTGCCGGACTGCTGACGGCCTCGCTCGCGGGCAACCTGGTTCTGCTCGGGCTGGTCATGGCGGCCACGGGTGTCGCTGTGGCGCCGATCTTCGTGGTGTCGTATCTGGCTGCCGACACGGTCACGCCGCCGTACCAGCGCACCGAGGCCAGCACCTGGATCAACACCGCCAACAACGTCGGCAGCTCGGCCGGCTCGGCGCTCGCGGGGCTCACGCTCGATCGGACCACACCGTCCCATGGCTTCCTGGTCGGTGGCGTCCTGCTTGCCCTGGTCGCCGCGGCGGTCTGCTGGTCAGGCGTCCGACAGGCGCGCGATGGTGGCCGACGCGCGGCGGACGATCGGGACCGGGCCCTCGGGGAGGACGTCGCCGATGAAGTTGTAGTGGGCAAGCACCGCGGGGTCGATGCCGCCCGGGCGGTGCCGGCTGTGGTCACGCACCCAGTCGATGATGTCGCCCCAGCCCGGCGCGGCGAGCGATCCGCCGAAGTGCTGGACCGACAGGCCGGCACAGAGGTTGCCGAACGCGAGCCGGTGCGCCAGCGGCCAGCCGCGGAGCGTGCCGAGGACGAGTGAGGCCAGGAAGACGTCGCCCGCGCCGGTCGGGTCGTAGGACCTGACCGGCAGGGCCGGCACCTGCTCCTCCTCGCCGGTGGTCGCGTCGATCGCCAGCACGCCGTCCGCGCCGTTCGTCACCACCGCCAGCGGCACCCGCTCGGCGAGCTTGTGCAGCGCGGCCTTCGGCGTGTCGGTCCGGGTGTACGCCATCGCCTCGCTCGCGTTCGGCGTGAAGGCGTGGAAACCCTCGAGGACGTCGAGTACGGCGGGGGACCACTGGTCGGTCGGGTCCCAGCCGACGTCGCCGAACAGCAGCGCGCCGGACCGCATCGCGTCGATCGTCCAGCCCGGCAGCTCGTCCTCGACCGGGACGATCGCGGAGCGGGTGTTCAGGCCCGGGCCGACCAGCTTGCTCGGGTCGCCGGGCGCCTCGTGCGCGTGCGTCACCATGGCCCGGTCCCGGTCGAGCGACATCGAGACGGTGACGGGGGAGTGCCAGTGCCCGATCCGGCGGGAGTGGGACAGGTCCACGCCCTCCTGGTCGGCCAGGGTCCGCCAGCAGAAGTCGGCGTACACGTCGTCGCCGAACACCGACGCCAGGCCGGTCTTCAGGCCCAGCCGGCTGGCGGCGATGGCGAAGTTCGCGACGCCGCCGGGGCAGGACCCCATCCCCTCGGCGAAGATCTCGGTCCCGGTGGCCGGGGCGGACTCCAGACCGGTCAGCACGATGTCGAGGAACACGGTCCCCTGCACGAACACGTCGTAGCGGTCCGGCTCGTCCATCTCAGTGACACTGCTCCTTGTCAGACTTTGGCGGTTCTTGTCGGTCGCGGGTGGAATGCTTCCTTTCGTAACATCTTCGGCCGGTCATCTCCATGGGATTGGGAGGTCGCGCATGAGCGGCGGGGTGTGTCCGTGATTCCTACCTGGATCTCCGTGGTCGGCGTGGTGGTGACCGTGCTGAGCCCGTTCCTGGCCCTGGGCGGCGTGGTGCTCGGGGCCTACCTGACCCGGAAGTCGGACCGTGAGCTGGACGTCTGGCGGCACCGCGAGGAGACGATGCGGATGGTTCGGTGGTCGGTCGAGCAGATTCTCGAGGGCACGGACGCGGGGACCGACGCCGGCGTCGTCACGCTGCGCTCACTGATGCGGTCGGAACTGTTACAGCCCGAGGACTACGACCTCGTCGCCGCGCTGACCGCCTCGGTGGCGATCGACCGCGTCGGTCAGGCCGCGTACGCTGATATCGCGGAGTCCGACACAGAAGTCGTCGAGGGAGACACTGCCAATGGCTGAGAAGAAGACCGTGAAGGTCTCCCGCCAGGCCGTCGAGCTGGCCCGGTTGCACGTCGAGGCAGCCCGCAGAGCCGGCCGCAAACCCGAGCCCGGCCTGGCCCGAATCGCCGACGCCCGCCCCGACAACGGCAACGGCACAGCCCCGGCCCCCGCCTGACCTGTGGATAACTCCACCGGCCAACAGGTGGAAACGGATACGCTCAAGCAGGAAGAACAGGGGGCGGGCAGCGTCGGCGCCGAAGCAGCCGGTAGCCGTCCGTGACACCCTCGGAGCGCACCGGATGCACGGCACACGCACCGGATGCACGGCACACACACCGGATGCACGGCACACGCACCGGATGCACGGCACACGCACCGGATGCACGGCGCGGCGTGCGGTCGTGCACATCCGGGTATCGGACGGCGCCGTACGGTGCGGCACGCCTGGTCGGCGGCACGCCCGGGACCACCTAGACTGACCTGCGGCCGCTCCGGTGGCGTACGGTCTCCTGGTGGTTACCGCTGCGCCGCTCCCTGTTCCCGACCACGGCCGGATGATCCCGTGATCCGCTTCGAGAATGTGTCAAAGACGTACGAGGGCCAGTCCAAGGCCGCTCTGCTGAACGTCAACGTCGAGATCGAGAAAGGCGAGTTCGTCTTCCTCGTCGGCACCTCCGGGTCCGGCAAGTCGACGTTCCTGCGCCTGGTCCTGCGTGAGCACCGGTCGTCCAAGGGCCACATCATGGTGGCCGGCAAGGACCTGAACCGGCTGGCCAGCTGGCGGATCCCGCAGATGCGCCGCCAGATCGGCACTGTCTTCCAGGACTTCCGGCTGCTGCCGAACAAGACCGTCGCCGAGAACGTGGCGTTCGCGCTGCAGGTGATCGGCAAGCCGCGCTCGCACATCCGCAAGACGGTCCCCGAGGTCCTGGAGCTGGTCGGCCTGGACGGCAAGGAGGACCGGCTGCCCGACGAGCTCTCCGGCGGTGAGCAGCAGCGGGTCGCGATCGCCCGGGCGTTCGTGAACCGGCCGATGATCCTGATCGCCGACGAGCCCACCGGAAACCTCGACCCCGGCACCTCGGTCGGCATCATGAAGCTGCTGGACCGGATCAACCGCACCGGGACGACGGTCGTGATGGCCACGCACGACGTGTCCATCGTCGACCAGATGCGCAAGCGCGTGATCGAGCTGGAGAACGGTCATGTCGTCCGCGACGAGTCGCGCGGCGTCTACGGCTACCAGCACTGAGAAGCAGGGACTACTGACTGATGCGCTTGAACTACATCCTCTCCGACCTCGGCATCGGCCTGAAGCGGAACCTGTCGATGACGATCGCGGTCGTCGTCACCATCTGGGTCTCGCTGTCGCTGTTCGGCAGCGCGCTGCTCGCCCGCGAGCAGGTCGAGCTGATGAAGGGGAACTGGTACGACAAGATCCAGATCTCGGTCTTCCTCTGCACCAAGGACTCCGGCGGCCGCGGCTGCTCGGGCGCCGAGGTGACCCAGGAGCAGAAGAACCGGATCCGGCAGGTGATCGAGTCGAACCCGGACACCGCCCCGGACGGCGTCTTCGGCGAGTCGAAGAAGGAAGCGTTCGAGCAGTTCAAGAAGCTCTACAAGGACTCGCCGATCGTCAGCACGGTCACCGAGGACCAGATGCAGGAGTCCTTCCGGGTCAAGCTGAAGGATCCGCAGCGCTACCAGAATCTGGTCAGCGCGGTCGCCGGCCTGCCCGGAGTCGACACCGTCCAGGACCTCAGACAGTATCTGGATCCGTTGTTCAAGGCCCTCAACGGGTTGCAAGTCGGCGCGCTGGTGGCCGCGGCACTGCTGCTGGTCGCCGCGCTGATGCAGATCTCGAACACCATCCGGCTGGCGGCGTACGCCCGGAGACGTGAGATAGGCATCATGCGCCTGGTGGGCGCCTCGAACTTCTATATCCAGCTGCCATTCTTGCTGGAGGCGGTGCTGGCCGCCCTGATCGGCGCGGTCCTTGCCTGCGGCACCTTGTGGGTCGGCGTGTACTTCGTGGTCATGCAGCGGGCCCAGGAGACGTTCCGGGTCTGGCAGTGGGTCGGCGCCACCGAAACCTTCCGCGCCACGCTCATCATGGTTGTGGTCGGACTGGTGCTCGCCGTGGTCCCGACATTCCTGACAACGCGGAAATACCTCAAAGTCTGACCCGGGTGACTTATCGTGCTTCGGTAGCACGACAACTCAACCCAGAGCAAGGGGTCGACTGTGGTCCCGCACTTCCCCGGTGCGAACCCGCGTGAGCGGGGGAGCATCAAGCGAGACGACAGCAGCGGCACCCCCGCGAAGCCACGCCTGCGCCTCCGCACGAGGGCCCCAGGCCGGCCGACGGTCGTCGCCGCTTGCTGCCTTGTCCTGTCCCTGTCCGCCGGCGCCCTGGCGGTGGTTCCGTCTGCCCAGGCGGACCCACCCGACCCGGCCGCCAAGAAGAAGCAGCTCGACTCGCAGATCGACCAGTCCAAGGCCGATCTCGCGCACGCCTCCGACCAGCTGGGCGAGTCCGTCGTCGCCTACAACCAGGCGGACGCGCGGTACAAGGCCGTCCAGGCCCGGTACGCCGTTGCCCAGGGCAAACTCGCGGCCGCGAAGGCCGCCGACGCGGTTGCCGCGAGCAAGCTCCGGGCCGCCGAGCAGGCGCTCCGGTCGGCGGTCGCCGACGTCGAGGCGGGCGAGCGGCTGATCGCCGAGAAGCGGGCGGTGGCGGGTCGCGCCGTACGGTCGGCGTACCAGCAGCAGAACAGCCTGGTCGGGCTGTCGATCGCGCTCCGCGGCGCCTCGCCGGCCGACATCGCCACCGGGATGCAGGTCCAGCGCAACGTGTTCGGCATCCAGGGCAACGCGATCACCAACCTGAACAACGCCCAGGCCCAGCTCGCCAGCCGGCGGGTCAAGGTCGCCGCCGCGGAGAAGGCAGCCGAGGAGGCGCGCGCCGAGGCGGCTCGCACCGTGCGGCAGGTGACAGCGCTGACCAAACAGGTCGCCGCGGACAAGGCCGAGGCCGCCGCGGTCGCGCAGGTCAAGCTGGTCGCGTTCAAGGCCGCCGAGAAGGAGAAGAACTCCGAGCAGGCGCAGTACAACGCCCTGGTCCGGGAGCGGAACCGGGTCGAGCAGATCCTGATCGCCCGCGCCCGCGCCGAGAAGGCCGCTGCGGCCCGCCGGAAGGCGGCCCGGGAGAAGGCCGAGCGGGAGAAAGCCCGCAAGGAAGGCCGCCCGCCGCGGGACGTCCCCGACGAGCCGAAGGAGAACGGGCGGCTCAGCTACCCGATCCGCAGCTACATCACGTCACCGTTCGGGATGCGGTTCCACCCGGTCCTGCACTACTGGAAGCTACACGACGGGACCGACTTCGGCGGCGGCTGCGGTACGCCGATCCGCGCGGCCGCCAGCGGCGTCGTCACGGACAGGTACTACAACGGCGGCTACGGGAACCGGGTGTTCATCTCGCACGGGGTGATCGACGGCTCCTCCATCACCACCGTCTACAACCACCTGTCCCGCTACAAGGCCCGCGTCGGCGAGCGCGTCTCCCGAGGCGAGATCATCGGGTACGTCGGCACGACGGGCTACTCCACCGGCTGCCACCTGCACTTCATGGTCTACCAGGACGGCCGAGTCGTTAATCCGATGAAGTGGCTCTGAGCGGTCTGAGATACTGGTCGGATGGTGAAAGAGACCGGCCGGAAACCGATCGCGCAGAACCGCAAGGCGCGACACGACTACCACATCGAGGACGTGGTGGAGGCCGGGCTCGTGCTGACCGGGACCGAGGTGAAGTCCCTGCGGCAGGGCCGGGCCTCCCTGGTCGACGCCTTCGCGGCAGTCCGGGGGAACGAGCTGTGGCTGCAGGGGATGCACATCCCCGAGTACAAGCACGGCACGTGGACCAACCATGAGCCACGCCGTACCCGCAAACTGCTCCTGCACAAGGACGAGCTTCAGAAGCTGATCCGCGCCGTCGAGCAGCAGGGCGTGTCGCTCATCCCGCTGTCGCTGTACTTCAAGGACGGCTACGCCAAGGTCGAGCTCGGCACCGGGCGGGGCAAGAAGGACTACGACAAGCGCCACGCGCTGGCCGAGCGCCAGGCGAACCGCGAGGCCCAGCGCGCCCTGTCGGACCGGCGTCGCGACCGCTGAGCCGTGCCCTGTGGATAACTCCACGGGTGGCCTGGCGAAAACGGATACGCTCAGGCAGGAAAGAACAGGGGCGGGGGCGGCGCGGCGCATGCCCCGTCGCACCGGAGTCGAGGCTGGGGTCCGGTCAGGGGTTGGTGGGGGCTGCACCCGATGGGGTGCGGCGCTCGGGGCGCGCAGAGTGGAGACATGTCCACTTCAGACCTGCTGGTGACGCCGGCCCAACGGGACCGCGCCGTCGAGATCCTCAAAGAAATGTACGCCGACGGCCGGCTGGACCACGGCGAGTTCGACACCCGGCTCGAGCTGGCGCTCAAGGCGCGCACCCGGGCCGAGCTGAACAGCACGTTCAACGGCCTCGTCTCCCGGCCCGTCCCGACGTACGCACCCGCCGCCTTCACCCGGCCGGCCCAGCTGCAGCGGTACAACAGCAACGGCCGTGGGATGGGCACGGTGGCCCACTGGCTCGGGTACCCGACCTTCTTCGTCGGCCCGGCGATCGTGGTCGCTACCGCCGGCCAGAAGAACCCCGCTGTCCGCAAGCACGCCGTCGAGGCGCTGAACTTCCAGCTGAGCGCGTTCGGCGCGTTCGCGCTGGTGGGCATCATGACCGGGGTGACGGAGGGGTTCACTGCGTTCCTGTTCCCGCTGCTCGGCATGCTCTGGTTCATCCTGACCGGGATCGGCGGCCTGGCCACCGCGGTCGGCTCCAACTTCCGCTACCCGTTCACGCTCCGTCTGATCAAGTGACGCTGGGTGATGTCGCTAGCGGGAGGTGGGCCGCCGCCCCTTGCGGTCGCGCCGCGCGGGAATCCGGGGTGCGGGTGGGTTGTTGGACTTGATAGTGTGGATCTTCCACCGGGGCTCCGGCGCCGGCGGGAGTTTGAAAACTCAACAGGGGGTGAACGGTTTCGACTTTGGACGTTAGTTCCAAGGGAAGCGGGCCGAGGATCCAGGGTTATCTCGTTAACGATCTCTGGAAACCAATAACTGCCAACGCTAAGCGCAGTAGCTTCGCTCTCGCCGCCTGACGGCCTGAGCACTTAAAGAAGCGGTCAGCCCGGGGATGCTTCCGACCCGGTTCCTGGCCTCAGCTAGGAAGCTTGCTTTGTTAGCCCGGTCACGGGGCTAGCACGGGACATTTACAGTGACTGAGCCTGTCAGCGACTTGTCTGTGAGAGCGCTGGGGCTGAGAAAAGCGACCAACAGACTGCGCCCGGAGAAGTCTTGGATCAACGCTGAAGGACGCGGGTTCGATTCCCGCCACCTCCACTCCATGCCAGAAGGCCGGCCCCAGGTGGGGCCGGCCTTCGGCTGTTTGTAAGCCCCACGCACCCGCTACGCGCGCTCCTCCATCGCGTGCTACGCCGGGTGCTCCCACCCACGCCTTTTGCGTGGCTGCCGTCGCTTGGTCGATCGCGCTGAGGTCCCGGGCGGTCGTGGTCACTACGCCGCAGCCGCTTCGCGTGCTCCTGCGTCGCCCGCGCGGCTTGCTGCAACCGTCTAGCGGGGGGTGGCAAAAGCCAGCCGCGGAACCCTGCGACGCAGATCGCAGATCGTAAGACGCAGGACCAGGTCGCTCCGCCAGGTCGACGTCGTCCTGCAACTGGGCCGGTAGATCCGCGCTGGCCTGCTCGCTGGACTGGTTCGGCTCGACCACGGTCGATCCTGGTGTGCCGTCCTTGCGCGGGCGGCGTGTTACCGGCTCGACTCGCGGATGATTAGGTTGTGGGGGACGGTGTAGACGCGGGCTGGGTCGCGGTTGCCTTGGATTCTGCTGATCAGGGCCTCGAAGGTTCGGTCGGCGAGGAGGTCCATGTCGGTGGCGACACTGCTGAGGCTGGGGGACAGGTAGCGGCCGTCGACGATGTTGTCCCAGCCGACCACCGCCACGTCGTCGGGGACTCGGACATGGTGCTCGATGAAGGTTCGGATGGCGCCGATCGCGAGCAGGTCGCTGGCGCAGACCACGGCGTCGATCTCGCGGATCCGGGGCAGCAACCGCTCGGCGAGCTCCGCGCCCGTCTCCCGGCTGTACCGGTCGCACCGGAGCAACCAGTCGGCGCGGCTCTCCAGGTCCAGCTCTTCCACCGCGGCGTGGAAGCCTCGAAGTCGTAGCTGGCCGACACTCGACGGCCTGGCCGGGTTGCCACCGAGGTAGGCGATCCGCCGCCGTCCGCCCTCGGCCAAATGCCGGACCACATCGCGGGCCGACTGCTCGTTGTCGATCGCGACGTAGTCGGCGGCGCCCTCACTCAGGTGCTCGCCGAGCATCACCATGGGCGTGAATCGGCTCATCTCCGTCATCCGTTGCGGATCCACGGCCAGCGGGCTGTAGATCACCCCGTCGATGCTGTGCCCGGGATAGCCGCCGGCGGCGCGCAGTTCGTGCTCGTCGCTGCGTCCGGTCTCGTCGGTGAAGACGGCGTACCCGTGTCGTTCCCCGGCCATGATCAACGCGTGCGCCAGCGCGCCCAGGTACGGCTCGTCGATCCGCGGCACGGCCAGGGCGACGATGTTGCTGCGCCCGCTCTGCAGTTGCCGGCCGACCAGGGAAGGGATGTAGCCCAGTTCGGCGATGGCGGCCTTGACCCGCGCCCGGGTCTCGGCCTTCACATAGCGCCGCTCGTGGACCACGTTCGTGACGGTCTTCAACGACACCCCGGCCAGCTCCGCGACGTCCTTCAACCGGGCAGGGCGGTTCGGACCGTCGTTCGCACCTGGCGCCATCGTGCTCCCTTCGACTACCGCAAACACCGTAGGACGACATCTTGACAGAGCCCATCAGCGCCGTCAGCATCACTTCTAACGTTAGAACTTCTAACGTTAGAAACACTCCGACGCCTCGCCGCCGACAAGGAAGTCGCCTCGTGAAGAAGATCGCGTACGTCGCCTCGATCGCGCTGACCACCGGAGCACTGTTCGTCACCGCCGCCTGCACCGGCGGCGCGCCGGGCACCGGGTCCGGGGATGTCCAGCAGGACACCAGCGAACAGCAGGAGATCCGCTACATGATCGGGCAGCCGGAGGACCCGGCGGACCTGGAGCTGATCAAGTCCGACCTGAAGACCTTCGAGTCGAAGAATCCGGGCATCACGGTGAAGCTCGACGTCATCCCGTCCGAGAACGTCCGGACGGTCCTGCAGACCCAGCTGCGCTCCGGCGAGGGGCCCGACGTGTTCGGGTACGACACCGGACCGGGCTTCGCCGGCGCGCTGGCCAAGGCCGGGCTGGTCTACGACCTGACCGGCGCCTACGCCGAGCACGACTGGCCGGTCTACGACTTCGCGAAGAAGCGGGTGACCTTCGACGGCAAGATCGTCGGGGTGCCGAGCCAGATCGAGGAGGTCGGCGTCTTCTACAACAAGACGTTGTTCGCCAAGTACGGGATCGCGGCACCGAAGAACCTAGCCGAACTGACTTCCGCCGCCGAGAAGCTCAAGCAGAACAACGTCGTCCCGTTCGCCGTCAGCGACAAGGAAGGCTGGCAGGGCGGCCACCTGCTCAGCATGTCGCTGTCCAGCGCGGTCGGGTCGAAGGGCATGGACGATCTGCTCAACGGCCGTACGTCGTGGAACACCCAGCCGGTCGTGGACTCGCTGGCGGTCTGGAAGGAATGGAACGACAAGGGCCTGCTGACTCCGTCACCGGCCGCGGTCAGCTACGACAACGCGAACGCGCTGTTCTACTCGGGCAAGGCCGCGATCAATCCGACCGGCAGCTGGCTGGCGCTGGACATCGAGCGGAACGCCAAGTTCGAGGTCGGCTTCATCCCGTTCCCGGCCAAGGACGGTCCGGGCATCTTCAGCGGCGGTCTCGGGTCCGGGACCTTCGTGTCCGCCTCCACCAAGAAGGCGGAGGCGTCGATCAAGTTCCTGGACTACCTGCTCACCCCCGAGCACGGTCGCTGGGCCGCCGAGAAGTTGCAGGACATCCCGGCGTACCCGATCGACACGGCCGGAATGAAGGCGTCGCCGTTGTTCAAGCAGGTGCTGGACGACTCGGCCAAGATCGCCGACGGGACCGGTGACTTCGGGTACAACATCGACGTACTCACCACCGACGTGTTCAACAACGCGATGTGGAAGGGCATCCAGGGCATCCTGAGTGACCAGGCCGAGGCGGCGCAGGTCGCCGCGCAGCTGCAGGCCGCCTACGAGAAGTCGGCCAAGTAGGATGCGGGCCGCGAGCAACGTTCCTCCGGTGACCCGCAGGGCGCAGGCGCGGCTCGGCATCGTGCTCGCGCTGCCGGTCGCGGTCGTCACGGCAGTGTTCTTCCTGTTCCCGATGGTCAACGCCCTGTACTACTCGGTGGTCGACTTCGACGGCCTCGACCCGACCCCGCCGTTCGTCGGACTGAGCAACTTCACCGAGATGTTCACGGACTCGGCGACCTGGCACGCGCTGGGCAACAACGCGATCTGGATCGCGATCGGCACCGCCGCGCCGATGATCATCGGGCTGCTGACCGCCGTGCTGATCTGGTCCGGGCGTCGCGGTGGGCCGGTCTACCGGGTGCTGTTCTTCCTGCCCTTCATGCTTCCCGGCGTGGCGATCGGCATCGTCTGGGGGTGGATGTACGACCCCGTCAACGGCTGGATCAACCGGGCGCTCGGAGCCGTCGGCCTCGGCGGGCTGAGCCGCGGCTGGCTCGGGGATCCGGACACCGCCATCTTCGCCGTACTGGCCACCGCGATCTGGGCGACGTGCGGTTTCGTCACCATGATCATCCTGTCCGCACTGCGCAACGTCGACGTAGAACTCGTCGACGCCGCGCGGATCGACGGCGCGAACGCCGCCCAGCGGCTGTGGCACATCCTGCTGCCACAGATCATGCCGGTCTTCCTGATGGTGCTGACCCTCACGCTCGTGGGCGGGTTCAGCGTCTTCGACATCATCTTCATCATGACCGGCGGTGGGCCGGCGGACGCCACCGAGGTGCTCGGAACGTACGCCTACTCGAGCGCCTTCCAACTCAACCGGATCAGCTACGGCACCGTGCTGGCGCTGTTGATCACGGTCCTCGCCGTGCCGTTCACCATCATGCTGAACCGACTTCAGCGACGGCTCTCGCTGCAAGGGCTGGGGGCGTGATGGTCGAAGTACCGGTCGCCGTTTCGCGCAGCAGCGAGTCCGCGGACCCAGCGGCTGTCCGTGGACGTGACGTACGTCGGTCCAGCGGGCTGGTGGCCCGTCATCTGGTGCTGATCGCGATGGCGATGCTGACACTGTTCCCGGTGCTGCTGATCGTCTCGACGGCGCTCAAGACCCCGCAGGACGTCCGCAGCAACCCGTTCGGACTGTTCACCTCGTTCTCGCTGGAGAACTTGCAGTCGGCCTGGACGGTGGGGCGCTTCAGCAGCTACTTGCTGGACAGCCTGCTGCTGAGCGTGCCCAGTACGTTGGTGGTGATCGTGATCTCCACGATGGCCGGCTACGCCTTCGCCCGGTTGCCTTTCCCCGGACGTACGGTCGTCTTCTACCTCGTCGTACTCGGCCTGCTGGTGCCGTTCTTCACCTACATGATTCCGCTGTACTTCCAGCTGCGATCGATGGGGCTGCTGGACAGTCTGGTCGGCGCCAACCTGGTGCTGATCTCGACCAACCTGTCGTTCGGGACGTTCTTCATGCGGGCGTTCTTCTCCGACCTCCCGGACGAGCTCGAGCAGGCGGCGCGGATCGACGGCGCCTCCGAGAGCCGCATCTTCGCGCAGGTGATGATGCCGTTGGTGAGTTCGGGTGCCGCCGCGCTCGCGGTCTTCACGTTCCTGAGCAACTGGAACAACTTCCTGGTGCCTTTGCTCTACCTGCCCAGCGGAAAGTACCGGCCGCTCACGGCTGGGCTCTACAACTTCACCGGCGGTCGCTCGATGGACATCGGGCCGCTGGCCGCCGGCACCTTGATCACCATCGTCCCGGTGATCGTGATCTTCGTGATCCTGCAACGACAGGTCACGCAGGGCTTCATCTCCGGCGCCGTCAAGGGCTGACCGCCCTGCCAACGACGCTGCCAACCACGCCTCGAAGGAGACACCGTCCTATGCCATCCCTGGTCAGATTCAGCTCACCTCATGTCGCGGAGGTCGTCCCCGACGCCGAACCAACCCTTCAGCCGGACGAGGTGCTGATCCGCACCCTGTACTCCGGGATCTCCGCGGGCACCGAACTGACCGCCTACCGCGGCAGCAACCCCTACCTGAACAAACGATGGGACGACGCATCCCGCCTCTTCGTCGACGGCGACACCTCGATCAGCTACCCCGTCGACGGCTGGGGCTACGAGGAGGTCGGCGAGGTCGTCTCGCTCGGTGCCGCCGCTGACGGCGTCAAGGTCGGAGACGTGGTCTGGGGGACCTGGGGACATCGCAGCCACACGGTCAAGAAGGGGGACTGGGCCACACGACGAGTCCTGGACCCCGCCGTCGATCCCCGGATCGGCATTTTCAGCCAGATCGGTGGGATCGCGCTGAATCTCGTGCTCGACGCCGACATCCATGTGGGGGAGACGGTGGCCGTCTTCGGTCTCGGCGTACCCGGGCAACTGGCGGCCCAGCTGGCCCGGTTGAACGGCGGCCGGGTGATCGCCGTCGACGGCCTCCCCGCCCGCCGCCAGCTGGCGCTGGAACTCGGCGCCGACTGTGCGCTCGATCCCGCCGACGGCGGGGTGGCTGAGCGGATCCGCGACCTCACCGACGGCCGCGGCGCCGACGTCTGCTTGGAGGTGTCGGGCAGCTACCAGGCCCTGCACGAGGCGGTTCGGTCGGTCGCGTACAGCTCTCGGGTCTGCGTCGCCGGCTTCATGCAAGGCGAAGGCGCCGGGCTCCGGCTGGGCGAGGAGTTCCACCACAACCGCGTCGCGCTGATCTGCTCGCAGATCTCGGGCGTCGCGCCTGCCTTGAGGCATCGGTGGAACTACGACCGGCTGGCGAAGACCGCAATCCAGCTCGCCTCGGCGGAGCGGCTCAACGTCACCGACCTGATCACCCACACCGTGCCGGTCGGGCGAGCCGCGGAGGCGTTCCGGATGCTCGACGAGCGTCCGCACGAGGCCCTGCAGGTCGTGCTCAGCTTCGACGAGGAGGTCGCGGCATGAGCTTCCGGCTTGCAGCTGCGGAGTTGACCCTGCCCGGCGAGACGTTGGAGGACAAGTTCGCGTTCGTCCGGGCGATGGGCTTCGACGGGATCGAGCTGTCCGCCCGCGGCGACGGCATCTTCGGAGCGCGGATCGACGAACTGCGGCGCGCCCGCGACGCCGGCGTACTGATGCCGACCGCCGTCGTACACATGGATCACTTCATCGGAGACTTCGACGCCGACCGCCGCCGGGACGCCATCGAGCAGCTCAAGATCCACCTGAGCACGATCGCGGCAGCAGGCGGCACCGGCATCGTCTCGCCGCACGCGTTCGGGCTGTTCTCCCGACGGTTGCCGCCGTTCGAGCCGCCCCGATCGGTCGAGGAGTCCCGCGCCGCGCTGGTCGAGGCCTTACGTGAGGTGGGCGAGCACGCCGAGTCAGTCGGGGCGAAGGTCTATCTGGAGCCGTTGAACCGGTTCGAGGACTTCGTGATCAACCAGTTGGCCGATGCCGTCTCGGTCGTCGAGGAGGTCGGATCGCCCGGCGTCATGATCACCGCGGACACCTTTCACATGTCGATCGAGGAGGCCCGGGTCGGTGAGTCGATCAGGAAGGCCGGCTCGCTGATCGGTCACGTCCAGTTGGGCGACAGCAACCGGCTCGAACCGGGCGCCGGTCACTACGACTGGCCCGAGACCCTGGATGCTCTGGACGCGATCGGCTACCAGGGCTGGCTGGCGATGGAATGCGGCCTCAGCGGCCCAGTCGACCAAGTCCTACCCAAGGTAGCCAAGCTGCTGTCCCGCTGATGTTGCGGAGCATCTGACGCCCGGCTCTCAGCGGCGCCCTGTGTGCGACAGGGCGCCGCTGACCGTCTCCCGTGGTTCTGGAATTGCATGGGCCTTGCCGGGGTCGGGGGACGGGTGTTAGGCGGTGGTCTGTTGGTAGTCGGCATCCTTGATCGCGGCGCTGGGGATCCGCAGGCTGATCGCGGCCAGGATCGCACCGACAGCGGCGACGACTGCGGCGCCGATGAAGGCGGCCGAGTATCCGTCGGTGAGCGCGGCGGCGTCATCGGGGAGGTCGGCGCCGTTCGCGGCGGCCACCGCGGTCATCGCGGCCAGGCCCAACGCAGACCCGATCTGGTAGCTGGTGTTCACGATCCCGGACGCCAGGCCACCCTCCTCCGGGCGCGCTGACGACAGAGCGATGCCGAGGCTGGGGATGAACGCCAGCGACATCCCGGCGGCCGCGATCAACGAGGCCGGCAGTACGTCGGTCCAGAACGACCCGTCGGAGCGGATCAGGGACAGACCGGCCAGGCCGACGGTCAGGATCGCCATACCGCCGACCAGTGTCCTCTTCGGACCGGCCGCGGCGATCACCCTCGGCGCGACGACGATCATGCCGAGCATGATGAACGTTGTCATCGGCAACAGTGCCGCGCCGCTGGGGAACGCGCTCAACCCGAGGACCTGCTGCAGGTACAGGTTCAGGAAGAACCACATCGGAACCCACGCTGCACCCAGCAGCAACTGAGCGACGTTCGCAGCAGCCAGGTTCGGCGCCGCGAAGATCCCGAGCCGCATCAGCGGCTCCCGCCGCTTGGCCTGCACCGCGACGAACACGCCCAGCAGTACGACGGCGGCCGCGCCGATCAGCAGCGTCGAGCCCGCCGACCAACCGACCTCGGGTGCCCGGACGATCGCGTACACACCGGCGCCGAGCCCGAACGTCACCGTCAACGCACCGAGCAGGTCCACCGACCCACGCCGTACGGCGGAGCTCGGCATCAACGCCGGCGTGGCCAGCAGCGCGATCAGCGCGATCGGCACGTTGAGGAAGAACACCCACGGCCAGGACAGATACTCGGTGATCACCCCACCGAGGAACACCCCGGCCGTGCCGCCGGCCGGAGCGGCCGCGCCGTACAGCGCGATCGCCTTGGTCAGCTCCCGCGGATTCGCTCCGAACAACATCATCAGCAGCGTCAACGCGGCCGGCGCGATCAACGCCGCACCGATGCCTTGAATCGCACGGCCGGCCAGCTCGGTGCCGACACCGGTCGCGAGGCCCGCGACCAGCGACCCCGCCAGCAGTACCGCCCAGCCGGCCGCGAAGATCCGGCGGGCGCCGAGCAGGTCGGACAGCCGTCCGCCCAGCAGCAACAGGCCGCCGAACGCGACGACGTACGCGTTGAACACCCACGACAGGTTGCCCGGGCCGAACCCGAGCTCGGCCTGCATCTTCGGCAACGCGACACCGATGATCGAGGTGTCCATGATCACCATGAACTGCGCCGCGGCGATCAGGCCGAGCGCCCACCAGCGCCGTGACGACGCCTGCGACTCCATCTGACTCATTGCAGTACTCCTTACCCGTATGGGGTATCAATCAAGGTCGTAAGAGGTTCCCTGGGTGGGAACCGGGAAAACGAAACGATACCCTAGGGGGGTAAGGTGTGAAAGGCAAGAGGGGGTCGGGATCCTGCGGTCTGGCGGGTAGGGTGCGGCGAACCCCAGGGAGGACGTGGTGAGCGTGGCCGGACCGGCACAGCACGGTTACATCGACGACAAAGAGGCCTACCTGCGGCGGCTGCGCCGCATCGAGGGCCAGGCTCGCGGTCTGCAACGCATGGTCGAGGAGGAGAAGTACTGCATCGACATCCTCACCCAGATCTCAGCCATGACGAAGGCACTGGAGTCCGTCGCCCTCGGCCTGCTCGAGGACCACCTCGCGCACTGCGTGGTCGACGCCGCAGCCGCCGGCGGCCCCGAGGCCGACCGCAAGATCAAGGAAGCCTCCGACGCCATCGCCCGGCTCGTGCGCTCCTAGCCGCTTGCGCACCCGGCAAACCGTCCCGCGCGGACCGTCGCGGCAGCCGAGCATAGCCGCGCAAATACTGCCAGTGTCCGAGCAGGAAAGCGTGGCCCCGCGCGAATGGCGGCGGAGGGTGCGGGCACCGGGACAGTCCAAGCAATCGTGGTGGTGAGATTCGGGATCGAGGTGTTCGAACATGACGACCGCGCGTGAGCTGATGACGGCCGGCGCCGAGTGTGTCGGTGAGAAGGAGACGTTGGTCGACGCCGCCCGGAAGATGCGGGATCTCGACGTCGGAGCCTTGCCGATCTGCGGTGAGGACAACCGGTTGAAGGGCATGCTGACCGACCGCGACATCGTGGTGAAGTGCATCGCGGACGGTGGCGATCCGGCCTCGGTGACGGCGGGGCAGTTCGGGCAGGGCAAGCCGGTGACGATCGGAGCCGACGACAGCGCTGAAGAAGCCCTCAAGACGATGAGCGAGCACCAGGTGCGGCGATTGCCGGTGATCGACGGCCACGACCTCGTCGGCATGCTGGCCATGGCTGACGTCGCGCGCAGTCTGGGCAAGACCGACGTTGGCGACGTCGTCCAGGACATCTCAGAACCCTGACGACACTCGCCCCCGGGAGGCGCGACTCTGACACGCATCAGCGCTGTTCTGTCGACCATGGTTCGTGGCGCGGCGGCCGGTACGACGGCCTTGAACGGGGCGACGTACTTGGACATGGCCATCCGCGGACGGCCTTCCAGCGAAACGCCACAGCGGACGATCGAGCACGTAGCGGATCGAATCGGAGTCGCGATCCGGTGAGGAGCGCGCACCGCGGGGCGGCGCTCGTCGAGGACATGCAGCTGACTAGCTCGTTGGGTCGGGGCTGCAGGCCCTCGGTTAGGGCTGTTCGGTCTGCAGTCTGTACTTGGGCGGCGCGACGCGGGCGCGTGCGACGGTGGTGTCGGCTGGGACCTGGATCGTGCCGTTGCTGACCCATTCGGTGATGTTGGCGACCATCGTTCCGACCGCTTGCTGGGATTCGGCCGACGGTGCGGGCACGGTCCAGTTGGACGGGCAGCGCCCGACCAGGAAGCAGCCGAAGGCGAACGTCGAGCCGTTGAGCACGCGTGCGCCTGAGGGGGCGACGTAGGCCGTGGTGTGCATGGGCACCGCCTTGCCGTTCGAGCGGCAGTTCCCGGTGCCGCTGGCGACCGTGGTCAGGCCGGGGTGCTTGTACAGGCCTGGCCAGACGTAGTCGATCTCGCCCGCGATGAATCCTGGCACGGTGGTGCCGGCGGGGACGCCGTCGAACATCCAGCTTGTCCCGGCGGTCAGGGTGTTTCCCATGACTGGGCAGATGTATTCCGCACCGAGCAGGGGCTGCGAGGCGTAGGCGTCACCTTGGTAGCGCCACTCCGTCGATTTGTAGCCGGCGGTGTAGCGGTCGATGTCCCAGGCTCTGCGGCCGTCGTCGGTGAAGTCGATCTGCCGGTAGGCCGTGTTGGCGCCGAGGTTGGCCACGTTCACGCCGCGGCTGATCGCCTGGCTCAGCGCTGCCCGCATCCGGAGTGAGTAGTACTCGTCGTGCCCGGGCAGGAAGATCGTCGCGGCGCGGGCCGGCAGTTGGCCGCCGTACTCGTCGAGGTCGTTGTTGGTCCAGTAGGTGACGTCGAGGCCTTTCGATTCGGCCCAGAACACCAGTCCCTGCTCCAGCGACAGGAACTGTCCGGAGCCTTGGCCTTCGTTGTACGGGCGGTCGAAGGTCAGCCGGCCGGAGCCTCCGGACTCGCCGCCGGCGTAGAAGCTCAGGCCGCCGTAGCGGTTGTAGGCCTGCCAGGTCGTGGTTGCTTGCTGGATCAGCAGGTCGTGCTTGGTGCCGGTGTCGTCGCGGACCGTGAGCGGTGCGTACGACGCGTAGGTGCCGTCGCTGACCTTGATCAGATAGGTCCCCGGGATCCAGGTGCTGTCCACCGGGATGCTCAGCGCCTTGGTCCAGTGTTCCGCGGACGTCATCCGCAGGTCGTTGCCGTCGGTGGACGTGCCGCCCGTTACCGGAACCTCCTGCACCACTGTCGGTACGTCGTCCTTCCGCCAGACCTCGCGGGCGCCGAGTCCGGCGTAGTACCCCATCCGGTAGGCGACCACGCTGACCGGGTTGCCGGAGGTGACCTTGAGGTCGACGGTGTCCCCGCAGGTGGCCGAGACCTCGGTGAGGTACGCCGCGAGCGGCCCGTCCATCGTGGTCGGGATGACCCAGTCGCCGGTTCCGGGCTTGGCGTTCTCCGTGGATGTGGACGGCCAGCTCGAGGGGCAGCCGGGTGGGATGGTCGCGAAGCCGGTGGCCGAGATCGCCGGCATCGGAGCCGGCGGGGCGATCAGGGAGAGGGTTCCGGTGCCGGACGTCAGGAGGATGCCGGTCGATGTGCTGGCCGACACCGCCAGCGTCAGGACGCCGCCGTACTTGGACAGTTGGACGCCGTTGATCGGGATGCCCAGCCGGGCGCCGGCCGCGACGCTGATCGGCGCGTTGGGCTTCCAGGTCGCGTAGCCCTGCGAGGTCGTCAGGGTGCCGTTGATGGTCGTCACCGTGCCGGTCGCTCCGGCCGGGAGTTGCATCCGTACGGCGGCCAGGACGCCGGCCTTGGTCACGGTGGCGGCGTACGCCAGGTTCGTCTTCTGGCCCGGGATCGGGTTGGTCGCCGTGATCGCCACGTTGGGGGTGTAGGTCTTCAAGGGCTGCAGGACTCCGGTGCCGGAGGTCAGGATCGCGCCGGTGGTGCCGGTTGCCTTGAAGCTGAGCGTCCACGGCCCGCCGGCCGGCAGGCGCAGTCCGTACAGCGGGATGGAGAACCGGGCACCGACGGCGACGGTCACTGTCTTGGCCGGCCGCCACCGCAGGACGCCGGGCGACACCGTGCTCACCGTGCCGTTGATCGAGGTGATGGCCCCGGTCGATCCGGACGGAATCGAGAACACGATGTCGCGCACCGTCCCGGCCCGCAGCACGGTCGCCCGATAGGTCAAGGTCGTCGTGCCGTTGGTGGCCGTCGTGGCCGTGATCGTCACGTCGGCGCCTGCCGCGTCCGCGGATCGAACGACGAACAGGGTGGCCGCGGCGACCACCAAGACGACGGCGGCCGACGCGATCAGCTTGCGGAACATGTATGCCCTTCCGGCTTACCCAGCACTGCCCGGGACCGGTGATCCGCGCACACCGACGCCCGGGCGGCAGCCCGGCGCGTGGACACGTCGATTCCCCACCCGATTCCGCGAGCCTTATCGGCCCAGACCACATCGGCGTTACAGCCGACCCGAAATCTTTTCCCCGACCTGAGGCAGGAGCGCGGAACCAAGCGCCGGAGGTGATGCAGCCCATACCACGCCGGCCACGTTCGCCTTGTAAATAAGGGTTCCCTCAGTTTGCAACCACCTGCAACCGGGTTGCCACGGCCCGTGTTCGAACGATACAAATTCCCCTGACTTCGCCGGTGTTGCTCGGGGCGCGCCGGATTCCCGCCCTCGCGACGTTCACCCGGGATCAGACCTACGACGACCCGTTCGACCGTCGGTTACGCGGAGGGGATCGGGCGATCAGTCACGCCGGTCAGTGAGCACTCGCACATGATCCATATGGCAGTTTATTGATGTGTGCGCCGCGCGGTGTCAGCCTCAGTTCGCGCCGGGAACGCCTGCACACGTGTCAGGTGCGTGGGGTCGATGAGTGGGGTCGGACTTGCTGAGAAGCAGCTGGCTGTTGTGTCTTGGTCGGGGCTTCGAGCCGGAGGGGGATCCGCTCTCGCGGTGACCTGCGGGTTCTGTTGCTCGTGGATGACGATGCACAGGGGCATCTCTTCGAGTGTGCACCGGCAGTTGTGTCTGTGATTGTCGGGGCGCGTGGCAGATCGCTGGTGATGTGCTGTCGGTGCTGGACGGCGATCACGCCAAGCGTTTTCTTGTGTAGTCCTGGCCGCTGGCGTCTGGCGTGGTTGTTTCAGTCGTCGGCTCCGCGTGACTGGTTGGCCTCGAGGAGGTGGAGGACTGGTATGCCGAGGTGGCGGCGGGCCTGGGAGGACCAGTCGACGTGGAAGAACTCGGCCACGACGTGTGGGCGGGTGAGAACGATGACTTCCTGGCCGTTGACTTGCTGGATCTGCTCTTTGAGTTCGTCCAGGGGGCGGCCGTGGGCGATCAGGCCGGTGGCGTCCTGGCCGAGTGCGTGCAGCCGGTCGATGCTGCGTTCGAGGGCGGCCTTGGCCTGGGCGTCGACGGCTTCTTGAGCATGCCGTTGCGCCTCACGGACTTCCTCGTCGGACGCGATCGAGTGCCGCTCGGCGGCCAGCCCGTAGAACTCCGTGGACGCCAGTCCGCTCAGAGACGACTGGACTCGTGCCTGCGCGTCCTCGCACGGGACGATGACGTGATACCTGACCTGGTCGGGTGCGCTCGCGTGCAACTCAACGACACGGTCCGCATCCGGGGAGCTCAGCTCCTCCTCGACCAGCAAGACGACGTCGTACATGACGATCACCTACCTCGCCGTACCAGTACCCAACAAAGACATCCGGGGACGCCACGAGTCGCGGCGTCCCCGGATGGTTTGGTGCTACGTCAACCGGCGGGTTGAGTCACTCGCCGAAGAGCTGGTCGTAGTGGGTGGTGAAGGCCACGTGGTTGATGCCGTTGAAGACTGCCGGGATCTTGCCGTAGGAGGTGATGGCGGTCTGCGAGCCGATGGCGTGGCTGAAGGCGTACTGGTAGCCGGAGTCGGTGTTGTGGTCGACGCCGACGACCAGGGTGCCGCCGCGGGTGCCGCAGCTGTGCGTGACCAGGGACTCGAAGGACGACCAGCCGGAGCTGCGGATCAGCTTGACGACCGGCTTCGCGGTCCCGGTGACCGGGATCCGGATCGTGTAGAGCGCGCCGGCGTTCGTGGTCATCAGCAGGGTGTCGTACGTCGCGGTCTCGCTGATCACGGTCATCGTCTTGAAGCCGCGGAAGCCGGCGAACGAGCCGAGCGACTTGAAACCGCCGTTGACCTGCGCGTAGCGGTACAGGTTGCCGTTGGTGTTCAGGCCGTACAGGTACGCGTGCCGGGGCTGCGCGACGCTGTAGTTGGACGTGGCGATCGACTTGAAGCTGGTCCAGCCGCCGCCGACTCGCTTGTACGTCGGTCGCGGCAGACCCGTCTCGTACAGGTAGGTCGTGTGCCGGTACAGGGCGTCGCCCTGCAGGAACAGGCCGTAGAAGTAGACCTGGGTGCCGGTGGCGTTCTGTGCCAGGTACCAGGTCGCGTTGGCCCGGGTGCTGGTGAAGTTGAACGGCTCGTACGCCGCCGCCCGCGGCGGCTTGGCGGCGGTGACGTCGACCGACTCCACGGTGTTGGCGCCGGTCGGCCAGCCGACCCAGCTGATGCAGGCGGCGGCCGCGGCCTGCACCGACAGGCGCTGCTTGGACTCGGCGGACTTCACCGTCCAGGACGGCTTCGGGTCGGCCTGCGTGCCGGCGATGGCCGGGCCAGAGGCGGCGGTCGCGGCGAGCATGCCCACACCCGCCATGGCGAGCGCGAGGCGCTGCAGTTTCATCAAAAGTCCCCCTCAGGACAAAAGAAAAGTTGCCTCGGGCTCCGAGACAGCAGGTCACTCTAACCTGAAGTGTCGACATTTCGGTGACTTCTGCACGTACATGCAACAGTCCACCGAAACGGAGTCACGACACCGCTGCACGAGCACTCCGCGTGCAGGAGCGCCTACGTTTCCGGGAGTATTGCGTCACGCCATGGGACTGGATGGTTACCCCGGGTATGGCCGTGTCCACGGCTCGGGGGCTAGGCGTACGGCGTTCGCGACGTAGCTGATCGTGCGGTACCAGCCGGCCAGTACGACGATTTCGAGCAGTTGGGCCGTGGTGTAGTGGGCGGCGAGGGCGTCCCAGGCCGCGTCCGTCAGCTGGGCGGTGATGTGGAGCTCGTCGATCGCCTCGAGTAGGGCGCGGTGGTGTGGGGGCCAGTCGGTGCTCCCGTGGATGGTTGCCTGGAGCATTGACGGGGTCAGGCCGACCTGATCGGCGAAGACGGCGGCGTGGACGGTCCACTCGTACCTGCAGTCGTTCAGGGCGCAGACGCGGGCGATGACGAGCTCGCGGTCGAGGGCGGGAAGCTCGCCGTGCGCCAGGAGGCCGGCGCCCAGGACGCGCATTCGGGACGCGAGGTCGGGGTGGTGCTGGAGGAGGCGGAACAGGGCCAGCGGCTCGTGGGCGACGCCTGGCGGCATCCACTTGCGGAGAGCCAGTTCGACGTCCGGGGCGTACGGCGGGGTCAGCGGTTCGATGCGTGGCACGGTCACCTCAAGGAGTGCTTCTGTTTTCGAACCACTATGATGCTTCGAAAATAGAAGCACAAGGGAGGTGGCGATGGCTGAGACCCCACGCCCCGGCCGGCCGGTCCGGGGGTCGACGACCGGGCGGCCGATCATGGCGGCGCTCGACCTGCTCGGGCAGCGGTGGACGTTGCGGGTGATCTGGGAGCTGCGGGCGGACGCGCTCGGGTTCCGCGAGCTCCAGCGGCGCTGCGGGCAGATGTCCTCGAGCATCCTGACCACCCGCCTCGCCACCCTGACGGAAGCCGAAATCGTCACCCTCGACGACGACGGTTACTACCTGACCCCGCTCGGCCGAGACCTCATCCAGGCCCTCGGCCCCCTCCAAACCTGGGCCGACAACTGGCAGGAAGCCCTCCGCGCCTGAACTGCCGTACGGTCAAACGTTGAGCAGGATCCGCCCCCGCACGCCGGCCTCCATCTGACGGTGGGCTTCGGCGGCCGCCGACAACGGCAGGGGCGGACGTGTCCGCGCCCGAAGGCGCTTCAAGGCCAGCTGATCGTTGATCAGCTTCGCCGCGTCGGCGAGATCGCCCGCCGACGCGTTGCTGATCACGAAGCCGCGGATGCTGGCGTCCCGGGTGTAGAGCGCACCCATAGGCAGCACCGGCCGGGCCGCCATCCCGGCCAGCGCGATGATGCGTCCACCCCGAGCCAGCCGCGGTACGGCGGTTTCCAGGTCATGCCGACCGGAGTTGTCGATCCAAAGATCAACCGCGGACGCAGGTACCTCGTAGTGGTAGTCGACGACCTGATCGGCCCCGCAACTCCTGACCCAGTCGAAGTCGTCCGGAGAACACGACGCAACGACCCGAGCGCCGGCGGCAGACGCCAACTGCACCAGCGCACTCCCGACACCACCGCCCGCGCCCAGCACCAGCACCGTCTCGCCAGGCGCCAGCCCTCCGGTGCGAAAGAGCGCCAGGTACGCCGTGGCCGCCGTGTGCAGCACCGCCACCGCCTCGGCAGGCGCCACCCCATCCGGCAGCCGATACAACCGATCCCGCGGTACGACGGCAAACTCGGCAAACGACCCCTGTCGCCCGTCATGGCCGAGGCTGTTGCACCACACCCGGTCGCCAGGCGCGAACTCCGCCACCGACGACCGGACCACCGTCCCGACCAGATCCCGCCCGATCACGAACGGGAACGGCGTACTCGTCGCATAGGCACCCGACCGGACGAACGTGTCGACATGGTTGACGGCCACGACCTCGACCCGGACGAGCACATCGGCCGGACCCGCTGCCGGCACCGGCAGTTCGCCGTACTGGATGACGTCCGGTGAACCGTGGGACGTGATGTACGCGGCGCGCATGGTCTCCGTCACGACGACGCCTGCCGCACTGCGTCGTACCGGGCGATCCACGCCTTCGTCAGCTCGGCCTCGTCGGCGCGGCCGAACGTGTACGCCGGCGAGAGGATCGGCAGCGCCCGCTCGACCCGGATCAGCACCGCCTGGTTCGCCGGGTACCCGGGCCCGTTGACCGACAGCAGCCAGGCGTTCAGCTCCTCGTACGACGGCTCGCCCGGCGGCACGATCGTCGCGGTCCCCTTGAACCGGTAGCCGCGGCGGCGGAACACGTCGATCGTGTTCACCTCGACCCGCGGGTCGGCGGCCAGGTTGCGCATCGTGTTCGGTGAGGCGATGTCCATGAAGATCAGGTGCTCGTCGTCGTGCACCCGTACCGACCCCTTCGGCGACAGGTTCGGCGAGCCGTCCGGGCAGACCGTCGCGACGAAGCTGAGCATCGCCTGCTCGACGATCATCCGCATGTCGTCAGTGATCACGGGCACGTGCTTCTCCTTCGAGTGAGAGCGGGCGGCCGGAGTACGGCAGGCCCACCATGGAGCCGGACAGCAGGTCGGCGTCGGCCTTCGCCGCCGGTGCGCCGAGGTCGACGTCCCGGGTCTCCGGCCCGACGTACGCGCCGAGGCCGATCAGCAGGCCGCCGGCGGCGAGGAACACCAGCGGTGTCAGTTCATACGGCATCACGGTCGCCAGGCCCTCCTGGTAGAAGGCGTAGAAGGCCGGCACGATCACGGCCGTGGTGTACCCGAGACCGTAGCCGCTGGAACGGATCCCGGTGTGGAACCGCTCGATGATGTACGTCGTCACCACCGCGAACGTCGACACCACGACGACCACCAGCGCGATCGTCACCAGGCCGATCGCGACGGCACCGGAAACCTTGCCCCGGGCAATCAACCAGAACAGCACCGGAGCGATCACCGTCGTGGTTGCACCCTGCAGCAGGAAGAACGGCCGGCGTCCGATCCGCTGCGCCAGCGATCCGGCGAGCAGGTACGTGACGATCAGCACGGCGTACGCGACGACCAGGATGAGTGTCACCGTGCCGACCGGCAGCCGCGTTCGCAGTACGCCGGGAAGCACCGCGCCGACCATGTTGAACGCCAGCCAGACCCCGGACATCAGCGTGAAGACCTGCAGGAACCCGCGCAGGTTCGGCCCCTGGAACAGGTCCCGAAGCGGCTGGTGCCCGTCGTTCTTCCGGTTCTTCCAGACCGGCGACTCCTCCACGTTGCGGTGGTACCAGAGCGCCCACGCGAGTGCCAGCAGCCCGCCGATCACGAACGGGATCCGCCAGCCCCAGGTCACGTACGGCGTGCCGAGCCCACCGGCCGGGATCAGTTCGAGCAGGACGACCGTGATCAGCGCGATCGAACAGTACGCGGCCGGGAATCCGGTCATGATGATGGCGCCGTACAGCCCGCGTTTGCGGGCGGGCGCGTGTTCGAGGGCCAGCGGCGCGGCCGCCGTGTACTGGCCGCCGAGGAAGGTGCCGTCGGTGAAGCGCAGCAGGATCAGCGCGATGATCGCGAACAGGCCGGCCTGCTGGTATCCCGGCAGCGCGGCGATCGCGAGCGTGGTCAGGCCGAACCCGACCAACGACGTGAGCGTGGTCCGCTTGCGGCCGGACTTGTCGCTGAGCCGGCCGAAGACGAGTGCGCCCAGCGGGCGGCCGAGCAGCGTGGCCGCGAACACGACCGCGGTGAGGATCCGCTGGGCGCTGGTGGAGATGTCGTCGGGCGCGAAGTACGCCGCGGCCGGGGCCAGCGCGACGATCGGCAGGTACACGTCGAACATGTCGACGTAGAGGCCGACCTGGGCGCCTACAAGAGGTTTGCGGCTCGATGTTTTCATGGGATGCCTCCGGTCAGACGCCGTACAGCCAGTCGATGGGGGAATGGTCGGAGCGATCGCGGGTGCGCAGCAGTTCGTTGCGCAGCAGCCGCGCGGTGCCGTCGACGTGCCAGATCTCGCCCCAGATCCGGGCCGTGCGCTGGATCCGCGCGGTACGGGGAGCGCGGATCTTCTGAGTTGCCTCGAGGACGGCGGGCCAGTCGTCGTGCTTCACAGCCTGGTCGGTGAGGACCCGTGCGTCCTCCAGCGCCTGGCAGGCGCCCTGCGCCAGGTACTGCAGCATCGGGTGCGCGGCGTCGCCGAACAGCCCGAGCCGGCCGCGGGACCAGGTTGCCGTCGGCAACCGATCGGTCATCCGCCAGAACCGGTCCCGCCACAGCGACGCGAGGCCCGCGCGGACCGCGTCACAGCAATCCGCGAACGCATCGTCCAGCGAAGCAGGTGTTTTGAAGACGGCGACCTGGTTGATCAGCTCGCCGCGACGCAGCGGGTACTGCACCAGATGGCAGTCGGGGCCCAGCCAAGCGACCACGCTGCGCTGATCCACGAACTCGGGCGCTTCGTCGGCCGGCATCGTGCCCGGTACGCGACGAAGCCGGAGTCGATCTTCTCGTCGCCGACGATCGCCTTCCGCAGCGCGGAGTCCACGCCGTCCAGACCCAGTACGACGTCGCTGCCGAACTTGGTGCCGTCAGCACACACAGTCTCCGCACGATCAGCATCCAGCCGTACGTCGGCCACCTCGTGCGCGGTGTGGAGCTCGACGCCCGACTCCTTGCACGCCGTCAGCAGTACGTCGTGCAGGTCGCTGCGATGCACGACGACGTACGGCGCCTGATACCGGCGACGGAACTCGTCGCCGAGGTCCAGGCTGGTCAGCTCCCGGCCGTCAATCGCGTCACGCAGGACCAATCGCTCTGGCAGGACGCCGCGGTCGACGATGTCGTCGAGCAGGCCCCAGTCCTGCAGCAGGCGGGTCGCATTGGGCGCCATTTGGAGCCCCGCGCCGACCTCGCCGAAGTGGTCGGCGCGCTCCAGCAGCCGAACGCCGAATCCGTTGCGGGCCAGGCCGTTCGCGACCGCCAGGCCGCCGATACCACCACCGACGACCACTACTTCGGACTGGTTGTCCATCTCGTTGCCTCCCTGGTTCGGGTGACACGAATGTAGGAGCCTGTTCTGCAGAGCGGTATCGTTTTCTGCTATGAAGAACAAGCCGCCGTACCCGCTCGCCTCCGTCGACAACGCGCTGCGGCTGATCCACATGCTCCGCGACGAGGGTGAGCTGCGCCTGAGCGATGCCGCCGACGAGCTCGGGGTCGGCCGGTCTACGGCGCACCGCCTGCTGTCGATGCTCGTCTACCGCGACTTCGCCGTACAGGACGAAGTGAACCGGACCTACCTGCCCGGGGCGGCGCTGTCGGCCGGGCCGCTCAACGGGCAGCCGCGGAACCAGGAGCTGCGGCGACTGCTGATGCCGCACTTGGAGCGGCTCTGTCATCAGGTGGATGAGTCGGTGAACCTGATGGTGCGAGTCGGGACCCACACCCGCTTCCTGGCGACTGTGGAGACGCGGCAGATGCTGCGCGTCGGCGATCGGCAGGGGACGGTGCTGCCGGCTCATGAGTCGTCCGGTGGCAAGGCGCTGCTCGCGGAGTTGCCCGACGACCACCTCGCCGAGCTGTATCTGCGCGGTCCGGAGCCGGTGCTGTCCGAGGAGGACTTCGGACGGTTGACGCGCGACGTCGCTCAGACGCGGCGGTCCGGATACGCGCTCAACCTAGAGGCGACGGAGGCCGGGATCTGCGCGATCGGCCGGGTGGTCCGGGACGCGGACGGGGCGGCGATCGCGGCGGTCACAATCAGCGCGCCGACGGTCCGGTTCCCGGCCGATCGGATCGAGTCGCTGGCCAAGGCGCTGGCCGAGACCACGGCTCGCGCCGGACGTGACCTGCCGTCAGGGCTTGGTTGAGCGGACAGTCGGTGGCCGAGGCGGCGAAGGAGCTGGGCGTTCCGCCCGGTACCG